>CAVOGI010000002.1:300000-470030 GCA_963695205.1 uncultured Actinomycetota bacterium
GCGAGGCCGGGATGGCTCAGGGCCTGCTCGACCGGCTCGCGCTCGACGCCCGCGCGGGTGGCGGCCGTCGCCGCAGGCCCTGCGCGACGTCGCGGCCCTGCCCGACCCGGTGGGGGAGGTCGTGCGCGGCTCGACGCTGGCCAACGGGCTGCAGATCCGGCAGGTTCGGGTGCCCGATGGGCGTGGTCGGCATGGTCTACGAGGCGCGCCCCAACGTGACGGTCGACGCCGCCGGCCTCGGCCTGAAGTCCGGCAACGCCGTGATCCTGCGCGGTGGGTCGGCCGCCGAGTCGACCAACCGCGCGCTGGTCGACGTGCTGCGCGACGCCCTGGCGGCCAGCGGCCTGCCCGCCGAGCGGTCACGCTGCTCGAGGGACGGTCGCGACGCCGTCCGCGCGCTGCTCACGGCCCGCGGGCTGGTCGACCTGATCATCCCGCGCGGGGGAGCCGGGCCTGATCCAGACCGTCGTCCTCGAGTCCACCGTTCCGGTCATCGAGACCGGCGATCGGCAACTGCCACGTCTACGTCGACGCCGCCGCCGACCTCGACAAGGCGCTCGCGATCGCCGTCAACGCCAAGACCCAGCGCCCCAGCGTCTGCAACGCGGCCGAGTCGCTGCTGGTCCACGAGGCCGTCGCCGCGCGACTTCCTGCCCAAGGTGCTCGCGGAGCTGTCGCGGTGCCGGTGTCGTGCTGCACACCGAGACGCCTCGGCGTGCGTGCCGCCGAGTCCGCCGGGGTGCCGCACGAGGCCGGCGACCGACGAGGACTGCGACACCGAGTACCTCGCCCTCGAGCATGAGCGTGCGGGTCGTGCCGGACCTCGACGCCGCCATGGACCACATCCGCGCGCACGGCTCGGGGCACACCGAGGCCATCGTCACCGAGGACCGGGCCGCGGCCCGCCGGTTCACCAGCGAGGTCGACGCGGCCGTCGGTCATGGTCAACGCCTCGACCCGGTTCACCGACGGCGGCGAGTTCGGCTTCGGCGCCGAGATCGGCATCTCGACCCAGAAGCTGCACGCCCGCGGGCCGATGGCGCTGCCGGAGCTGACGACGACGAAGTGGATCGTCGAGGGCGACGGCCAGGTCCGCGGCTGGACGGCTGCACGACATACGCAGCGGCATACCGGACGCGTCCCGGACCCGGCGGGCGCATGGCAGGATGAGCGGCCGTGGAAGGCACCGAGGTCCGAAAGCTGGCCGCGCTCGAGGACGCCCACTGGTGGTACCGCGAGCGTCGGCACCTGCTGCGCCGGACGATCGCCGGGATGCACGCCCGGCGGGCCCTGGACATCGGCGCGGCCGGAGGCGGCAACACCCGGGTGCTGCAGGCGGCGCGGATGGTCGGTGGCCGCCCTGGAGTACGGCGCGGACGGCGCCGAGCGTGGCCGCGCGAGCGCGGACTGGCCGTGCTGCGTGGCGACGCGACGGCGCTGCCCGGTCGCCGACGACTCGCCTCGACCTGGTCGTGGCCTTCGACGTCCTCGAGCACATCCTCGACGACGACGCCGCGGTGGCCGAGGTGCTGCGGACGCTGCGGCCGGGCGGGCGGTTCCTCGTCGCGGTGCCCGCCGACCCGAGGCTGTGGTCCGAGCACGACGTCGCGGTCGACCACGTCCGGCGCTACACCCGCACGACGCTGCGGCGGTGCTGGAGCGGGGCGGGTTCGACGGTCGACGTCGCTGACGTCCTGGAACGTCCTGCTGCGACCCGTCGTGGCCTGCGCCGGCGGTCGGCGAGCGGCTCGCGACCTCGACACCGTGCACCCGGTGGTCAACGCCGGCCTGCGCGCCATCGTCACGGTCGAGCGGTACCTGCCGGTGAAGGCTATGCCCGGGGGTGACTCTGCTGGTAGCAGGCGCGTCCGCGGGCTGGTGACCGGCCCCGTGAGGGAGTCGTAGGCCACGAAGTAGGTCGGGCCTGGCCTGCGAGGTGGGCATACATCCGGCCGACGTACTCCCCGAGGATGCCCAGGCAGAGCAGCTGCACGGCGCCGACCCCGGCGACGGCGACGACGGTCGAGGTCCAGCCGGGCAGTGTGTGCCCGATGGCGCTCGGCGATCAGGGCGTAGGCGAGCAGCAGGCAGCGCGCCAGCACCGCCCAGCAGGCCCAGCCAGGTGGCCGCCCGCAGGGGAGCGGTCGAGAACCCGGTGACGCTGTCGAGGGAGAGCCGGATCATCTTGCCGAGCGGGTACTTCGACCGGCCGGCGGCACGTTCGTCACGGCGGTAGGCCACCGACGCCGATGGGAAGCCCAGGGCCGGCACGACGAACCGCAGCACCCGGTGGTGCTCGGGCAGGGCGTTGACCGCGTCGACGGTGGCACGGGACATCAGCCGGTAGTCGCCGGCGTCGACTGGGCGTCGCGTGCCCGACAGCGCCCGGATGAGCCGGTAGAAGGCGCGGGCGCTGAGGCGCTTGAACGCCGATGTCGGTGGAGCGGTCCGTCGCGCACGCCGTAGACGACGTCGACGCCCTGCGCGTGCGCCTGGCGAGCATCTCGGGATGACCTCGGGCGGGTCCTGCAGGTCGGCGTCGAGGGTGACGACGTAGCCGCCGCGGGCGCGTGGCCAGGCCCGGCCGAGATCGCGGCCTGGTGCCCGGCGTTGGCGCGCAGCCGGACGATCCGCAGCTGCGGCCACTCGCGCGACAGCCGCTGCAGGACCATCGGGGTGCCGTCGCTGCTGCCGTCGTCGACGGCGACGACCTCGTAGGTCGTGTCGAGGGCGTCCGCGACCGGCCGCAGCCGGTGCCGACGAGCAGGGGAAGGACGTCCTCCTCGTTGTACATGGGGATGACGATGCTCAGCTCCGGCGACATGCTCCAAGACTAGGTCCTGGGACAGGGCCCGAGGCTGTGCTGCGGCTCGTGGCGTCGGTGCGTTCGCGCCATACCGGCCCGGACGAGGTGAGGGCCCCTCGAAGTATGAGTTCGAGGGGCCCTCTGCGGTGCTTTCACCGCCTCCGGCCAACCGGTGGCGGGTGGATCACCGCGTGCGGGTCGTCGTGCCGCCGAGGCGGCCGTGCGACCCACGGTCGCGGTGCCGGCGTCCACCGAGGTGGGCGTGGCTCCCGCTGCGGGTCCGGCGGCCACCGAGGCGGCTACCGGGCTCACGAGTTGGTGCAGCTCACGACCGGACGAACCGGCCAAGACTCTGCCCCTGGTCGACCGCGCACGCTCCCGGCGGACCGGGTCGTGCCCACTGCGACGGTGGCTTCCCGATGCGCCGGCAGGCCGGTGCACCGGGTCGGTGCGATCTGGTCGGCGGTCTCGGAGTTCCTTCGCGGCGTCGCCCGCGAACCCGGGGCCCGGAGGCCTCGGGACCCCGCCGGGCGAGCCCGGTCGAGGCGGTCCACCGTTATCCGGCTGACCTGTGCCCTGGTCCTCGAGACGGTCCGGGTTTCCCCGTCCCGACCCCTCCGACCGGAGCGCGTGAGAGATTTCTAGCGGCCGGTTCGGTTGCCCCGCAAGCGTTTTCGCAAACCCGTTTCTGTCCACGGGTTGCGCACACCGCTGTCCACACCTCCTCCTGCTCAGGACGGCTGTTGTGCACAGGGCTGTGCACAACATCGGTGGACAACGGGCGTGAGGCGACGAGGCTCGTGACCGGTAGGCTGGGACCATGTCGCCGTCTCTGTCGAACCTGTATGCCGCCGCCGAAGCGCCCCTTCGCGACCTGCCCATGTCGCCCTACGCCTTCGGGGGGCTCGCGCTTCACCGGCTTCCTCTCCCTCCTCGCGATCCTGTGGGGCTTCCGCGGCACGGCCCAGAAGCTGGCCAGCCCGGTGCGCCATGGCGAGCAACGGTGACCATGGAGCACCGCAGGGCGGCCACCACTGAGCATGCGTCTCGGGGTGATGGGCGGGACGTTCGACCCGATCCACCACGGCCACCTCGTGGCCGCCTCCGAGGTGCAGACCCGGTTCGGGCTCGACGAGGTCGTCTTCGTCCCCACCGGACAGCCCTGGCAGAAGGACGCCCGGGAGGTCAGCCCCCCGGAGCACCGCTACCTCATGACCGTCGTCGCGACGGCGTCCAACCCGCGGTTCACGGTCAGCCGGGTCGACATCGACAGGCCGGGGCCCACCTACACGATCGACACCCTGCGCGACCTGAAGACCCAGCGCCCGGACGACGAGCTGTTCTTCATCACGGGTGCCGATGCGCTGGCCCAGATCCTGTCGTGGAAGGACGCGGACGAGCTGTTCGACCTCGCCCACTTCATCGGGGTCACCCGCCCGGGCTACGTCCTGTCGGAGTCCGGCCTGCCGGCCGACAGGGTCACCCTCCAGGAGGTGCCGGCCATGGCCATCAGCTCCACGGACTGCCGCGCTCGCGTCGAGCGGTCCGAACCCGTCTGGTACCTCGTGCCTGACGGAGTCGTCCAGTACATCAACAAATACCGCCTGTATGCCGCCGGCTCACCTGTCGGCGCAGCGGCACGAACGTAGGAGTGCAGTGCCAGCCACCGACCGAGCCCTCGAGCTCGCCAAGACCGCCGCCGTCGCAGCCGACGACAAGCTCGCGACCACCATCGCCGGCATCGACGTCAGCGAGCAGCTCGCGCTGACCGATGTCTTCGTCATCGTCTCCGCCAGCACCGACCGACAGGTCGGCGCCATCGTCGACGCCGTCGAGGACACCCTGCGCGAGAAGGGCGCCAAGCCGATCCGCCGTGAGGGGGAGCGCGACGGTCGCTGGGTCCTGCTCGACTTCGGCGACATCGTCGTGCACGTCCAGCACGACGAGGAGCGCGAGTTCTACGAGCTCGAGCGCCTCTGGAAGGACTGCCCCGAGATCGACCTCGGCGTGCCCAAGCGCCGCGACGCGTGAGCTCTGCCCGACGCGTGCTGCTGGTCCGCCACGGGCAGACCGAGCACAACGCCGGAGGCCTCTGGCAGGGCCAGCTCGACACCGCCCTTTCCGACGTCGGGCTCGAGCAGGCCCGCGCCGCGGGACGAGCCATCGCGGCATACCGTCCCTCCCGGGTGGTCGCCTCCGACCTGGACCGCGCGGCCGTCACGGGCAAGCACGTGGCCGAGGCGGCGGGGGTCGAGCTGACCCTCGACCCGCGGTGGCGTGAGATCCACGTGGGGCAGTGGCAGGGCCTGCACACCACGCAGGTGCGCGAGCAGTTCGGGGACCTCCTCGAGCAGATGGACCTCGAGGACATCCGTCGAGGTGTCGACGGCGAGACCCTCGCCGAGGTCGGCGCCCGGACCGGGGCGTCCCTGCGTGAGCTCCTCGACGGGCTCGACGAGGGGGAGTGCGTGGTCGTCGTGGCCCACGGGGTCTCGACCCGGGCGGGGGTCGCCGACCTGCTGGGGCTCGACCAGCACCTGGCCACGCAGGCGCTGCGCACGCTGGGCAACTGCCACTGGGCGGAGCTCGTCCAGGGCCGGAACGGCTGGCAGCTGGCGTCGTGGAACGCGCACGCCTGACCCGATTTGGTGAAACGGGTGGGTCACTGGGTAAACTTCCGCAGTCGCCTCCGGGGGACACCCTCTCGGGGAAACTCGGGGCTGTGGCGCAGTTGGTAGCGCACTTCCATGGCATGGAAGGGGTCAGGGGTTCGAATCCCCTCAGCTCCACAACACATGAGACGGCCCCTGATCTGCGGAAACGCAGGTCAGGGGCCGTTTCGTGCATGATGCGAGGTCTGGGTGGCACCCTCTGGCCCCGCCAGCCCGACTGCCGCAACGCGCCCAAGGTGGCCTCACCGGGGAATCACCCACCTCGGATGAGCCGACATCCGCAAGCCCAGAGCACGCTGAGCACGACTCGCAGGGGACCGGGTGGGCCACCCGACTGCGAGTGAACGGTCGCGGTCATCGCTCGAGGCGCTGCCCGTCGAGGCGACGTGCCGTGTTGGACCAAGGAGGGGCGATGACCTTGCTCTCGGGGGACGGGACGACGTCGGTCGAATGGCACGCGACCTCGGTCGCGGACACTGCGGGTCGGTTGGAGGTCGACGTGGCAGGCGGCCTGTCCGAGGCCGAGGCTGTCCGGCGGCTGGCGACCGTGGGACCGAATGCGCTGCCGACGGAGCCGCCACCCAGCCGGTGGGCCGTGGCCCGGGCACAGCTGCTCAACCCGATGAACATCATGCTGATCATCGTCGCCGTCGTCAGCGTCGTGATCGGGCAGGTTGCCACAGGCGTCATCGTGGCGGCCCTGGTCACCTTCAACGTGGTCATGGGCGCCAGCCAGGAGCTGAAGGCTCGAGCCAGCGTCAATGCCTTGGCGCAGCTCCAGGTCCCGCAGGCTCGCGTGCGACGCGGGGGACAGGTCCAGGTCGTGGATGCCGGCACGCTGGTCCCGGGCGACGTCCTGCTGCTGGAGGCTGGCGATCTCGTCCCTGCGGACGGGCGGATCGTCTCCTCGGCCACGCTCGAGGTCCAGGAGGCGGCGCTGACGGGTGAGAGTGCGCCGGTGCCCAAGGACGCCACCACGGTCAGCGGTGCGGACACCGCGCTGGGCGATCGAACCGACCTGGTCTTCCAGAACACCCAGGTCACCCGTGGCACCGCCACGGTGGTCGTCACCGGCACCGGCGTGAGCACCCAGATGGGCCGCATCGCCGACATGGTCACCGCGACCAAGCGCAACAAGTCGCCGTTGCAGCGTGAGCTCGACAGCCTCACGAAGGTGTTCGGCACGATCGCCTGGGCTGCCGTCGCAGTGATCGCCATCGTCGGCATCCTCCGTGGTCAGGACGCCCAGACCCTCGTCCTGCTCTGTCTGTCCACCGCCATCTCCGCGATCCCCGAGGGTCTGCCCACCTTCGTCCAGGCCATGCTCTCGTCGGGCGCCCAGCGGCTGGCGGAAGCGCGAGCCGTCGTCAAGGCCCTCTCCGATGTGGAGACGCTGGGCGGGACCACGGTGATCAACAGTGACAAGACCGGCACGCTGACGATGAACGCCATGACCGCCAGCTCGATGCTCACGGGGGGCGACTGGTTCACGATCGAGGGCGGCGGCTACACCAAGAGTGGAGCCATTCTCGGCGTCGGCGGCGCTGACCCGCCTGACCTTCAGCGCCTCGCGCTTGGCCTGACACTGTGCACCGACGCGACGGTCGCCGATGACGGGACCGTCATCGGCGACCCCACCGAGGCAGCCCTTGTCGTTCTCGCGGCCAAGATCGGGGTGGGTGCCGAAGAAACCCGACGAGTACTACCGCGCAGGGCCGAGGTGCCGTTCGACTCCGAGTACAAGTTCATGGCCACCTTCCACGACCGGCCCGCCGACATGACCGGCGGCATACTGCGCGCACCTCACTTCGTCACCGTGAAGGGCGCCCCCGATGTCGTCATGGACCGATCCAGCTCCGCGCTGTGGCGCGGTCAGCTGGCGCCCATCGACCAGGTCCGCGAGGAGCTGTTGGCGGCCAACCAGCAGCTGGGCGAGAAGGGCCTGCGCGTACTGGCATTCGCCATTCGAGACGTCGGCGCCGACGCCATCGAGGACGCGCTCGCGGACCCCATGGCGGCTGTCGATGACCTCGTGCTGATCTCGCTGGTCGGGATCATCGACCCGCTGCGGGCTGAGGCAAAGCGCGCGGTCCGTGTCGCGCTCGACGCCGGCATCGACGTCAGGATGATCACCGGGGACCACACCGTCACAGCGCGCGCGATAGCTGACCAGCTCGAGCTCGGTCCCGGGGTCATGACGGGCACCGAGCTCCAGGCACTGACCGATGATGAGGTTCTCCGGCGCTTGCCGGACCTGCACGTGTTCGGCCGGGTCGCACCCGAGGACAAGCTGCGCCTGGCTCGCCTCATGCAGGAGTCCGGGGACGTCGTCGCCATGACAGGCGACGCCGTGAACGACGCCGCCGCCCTGAAGCAGGCCGACGTCGGCGTCGCCATGGGCAGCGGATCCGAGGTGTCCAAGCAGGCGGCGAAGATCGTCCTGACCGACGACAACTTCGGCACACTCGTCGCCGCCGTCGAGCTGGGCCGCGACATCTACCGACGCATCAGCACCTACGTCAGGCTGCAGCTGACGGTGCTGTCCTCGGTCCTCCAGCTGATGCTGATCGCCACGATCTTCAACGTCAACGAGGGCGTTGCCCTCTTTCCCCTCATGCTCCTGTTCTGCAAGTTCTTCGTCGTGGTCGCGGTGGTCGTCGGGCTCATCGTCGACGTTCCCGACCCCGGTGTCATGCAGATGCCCCCTCGGAAGCCGGGGGCCCGGATCGTCAGCCGGCCACAGGTCCTGCGCTGGCTCGTCAGCGGCTTCCTGGTTGCGCTCTGCGCACTCGCGGTCCTCGCATGGGGACCGGACGCGCCCAGCACCACCGACCCGTCAGTCTCGATGACGATGGCGTTCGGCATCGTCGCCCTCAGTGCCATCAACTTCGGCCTGGTGCTGCGACGTGAGCGACAGGTGCCATGGACCGCGCCACTGTTCCCGTTCTTCACCTGGATCCTGGTCGGCTGGGTCGCGATCTGGGCTGCGATCGAGCTCGGCATGTTCCAGCGGCTGCTGCTGACCGAGTCACTCACCGGGGGACAGTGGGGCCTGGTCATCGTGCTCTCGCTGGTCTCGCCGGCCTTTGTCGCAGTCGACAAGCTGCTTCAGCTCAGGCGGCAGTCGGCCGAGGCGGCCACCTCCGCGCCGACCGCATGATCCCGACGTTCCGGAGGCCATACGATGAGCAAGAAGAAGACCGCGAAAACACCCAACCTCGCAGGCGGGAGCCTGGGGGAGCCCGGTCAGTCCGCGGGTCGGGCGAAGCTCGGACGCAAGGTGTACAACGCCGAACTGGCCCGTCTGCAGGGGGAGCTGGTGGCCATGCAGGAGTGGGTCAAGGCGTCGGGAGCCAAGGTGTGCGTGGTTTTCGAGGGGCGCGACACGGCGGGCAAAGGTGGCACGATCAAGCGGATCGTCGAGCGGGTGAGCCCCCGGGTGTTCCGCGTCGTGGCGTTGCCGGCCCCGACAGACCGTGAGCGATCGCAGATGTACCTCCAGCGGTACATGGCGCACTTCCCATCAGCCGGCGAGGTGGTCATCTTCGACCGCAGCTGGTACAACCGCGCCGGGGTCGAACGAGTCATGGGGTTCTGCACCCCTGAGGAGACCGACCGGTTCCTCGAGCAGGTCCCTGCAGTCGAAAAGGCGATGGTCGACTCCGGGATCATCCTGCTCAAGTACTGGCTCGAGGTCGGGTCCGACGAGCAGACCCGCCGGATCGAGAGTCGGGTCCATGACGCTCGCAAGGTGTGGAAGCTGTCGGACCTGGACCTGGCGTCCTACAGCCACTGGTACGACTACTCCCGTGCACGGGACGCCATGTTCGCCGCTTCAGACACTCCGTGGGCCCCGTGGAACGTCGCTGACAACAACAACAAGAAGCGTGGCCGGCTGAACGTCATCAGTCATCTGCTCAGCCAGGTGCCCTACGAACCACTGCAGCGGCGGGAAGTCGAGCTGCCGGAGCGCCGGGCCGACCGCGACTACGTGGCTTTGGTCCGTCCGCCTCAGTCCATCCCGACGCCCTTCTGAGCGAGCCGCGAGGCAACCGTCACGGTGAGCCGGCCGAGGCCAGCACCAACGGACGCACCGACCAGGACGTCGCCCGGGTAGTGCACTCCCGTGTACACGCGTGAGAACGCCACGGTGCCGGCCGCGACCCGCAGGGGCCAGCGCAGCTCCGGCACGATGGCGCCCACTGCGAGGCAGAATGCGGCGGCCGACGCGGAGTGGCCGGAGGGGAACGAGGCGGACGACGGCATACCGACCCAACGCGTCTCGGGAACGCCAAGCAGCGCGCGGTGCGGACGCCGACGGCGCGCCAGCTTCATCGGCTGGTTGACCATGAAGGAGGTCACCCCGATCGCAGCCACGCCGGTGAGGGCAGCGCGGCGCCCCCGGTCGCCGCCGAACGCAGCCAATGCACCCGCCACGACGAACCAGGGCTTGGAGAAGTTGGCGAAGTCGGAGCTGCTGCGCAGCGGCTTGTCGAGCCATGGTGTGGGCAGGTCCGCCACGGCCCGAAAGACGGTGCGGTCGGCGGCGTCAAGCGTGCGCAGCAGCGACACCACCCCCGACAGCCTGGGGTCGTCGCGAGCTGAGAGGCGCACGGCGAGTCTGGCTTCGACAGGGTCGGGAGGGGTCGGGCTGTTCATCGTGCCACCGGTGTGCGGGCGGTGGCGATCTGCCAGAGCGCGGCCACCGTCGATACCTGGCTGACTCGCACGGGGCGGCCTGCGCGCTTCCTCGCAAGCGCGGCGCGGGGCAGGCGTACAGCGACCGCCCCCGGGCGGCTGACGAAGCGCAACGGCGGATCAAGGACCAGGGCCTCCCCATCGACGCCGACCTCCACGGGACCGCCCGAGCTCACCGTGAACGCGCGGGTCGTCCACTCGTTCCACCCTGCGAAGCGCTGGACCTGACCCGTCACCTCCAGAGCGGCAACCTTCTCTGCGTCCGCGGCCGACGTGACGCGCAGCGACACCACTCCCAGCAGGCCGGAGTCGAGGCGCTGGCGCGTACCACCCCCGCGCAGGTGCGCCAGCTCGTACGCGTTGTTGGACACCAGGAGCAGCTGGCCCGGGGCCGGGTCCTGGCCGGAGGGGAGGGTGTACCGCAGGTCCATGGGCGTGGATCCGGGGCCGAGCATCTCCGGCAGCAGGTCTGCTGCGGTCCGCACCTTCGCATCCCGGTAGTCGGCCGACTGGACGATCTTCGCGTACACGCCCATCGACGCGTTGTTGACGAAGACACGACCGTTGAGCTCGGCCAGGTCCACGAGGGTGTCGATCCCCTCCTCGTACGCGGCGAGCGCACCGGGGACATCGGCGCGGTCAATGCCGAGGTCAAGGGCAAAGTGGTTGCGCGTCCCCGCAGGAACCACGACGAAGGGCAGGCCGTGCTTGCTGGCCACGGTGGCGACGATCGCCAGGGAGCCGTCCCCTCCGGCCATGCCCAGCAGGTCGGCACCCCGCGCGACGGCATCCTCGGCCACGGCGCGCAAGTCATCCTCGGGTCGCAGGACGTATGGCTCGATCCCACGCTCCCGACACAGGTCAACGAGGCCGAACCGCTCGACCTTGCCACCTCCGGAGCGCGGGTTCATCAGGAGCACAGGGTGCCGCGCCCTGGGTGCAGCCACCGCGTCGACGTCTCGCTCGCCAGAGCCAAGCGCGTAGCCCGCGGCGGCGACGGCCAGGGCGGCGAGCGCAAGGCCGACGGCCAGCACGCGAATGCTCTCGCTCCCGACGACGACCACCACGAACACGACAAGGGCGACGACCATGGTCACCAGCGCGGCAACGCGCACCTTCCCTCGGCGGGACACGGCGTACCACGCTGCCACAACCATCACACCCAGTGAGACCACGCTGGCCAGCAAGGCCGCGAACCGGTGGAGGCTGACTGCGACGAGGAAGATGAGCGCTGTGGCCAGCGCGATCAGGGCAGCTGCTGCTGCCGCCCTCCGGATCGGGCGGGGGCGGCCGGGGCTCTGAGCCGTGGTCACCGGGACTTCTCGGGGACGCCCACGTGCTGACGATGTCCTTCGGGAGCCAGCCTCGCTCGTCGTACTGGGACAGGCCCAGACCCGGTAGGTGCGCCTCCCGTCGAAGCGGCCTGCCATCCTCCCGAGTGGCGAGCGTGACCATGGTCGGCTGAGGGGCCGCGAGCTTGAGCCCATGCGGAGTCGACCCCCGCCAGAGAGGGCTCGAGCGACCCCCCGAGAGCACTCACGACGTGAAGTCTACCGCCGCAAGGATGTGCGCCAGAAGATCAGGGTGACGGGTCGGCGCGGGAGGCGTCATGGCCATGGCCGTGCCTGTGGATTGGCATCTCGCGCGCGATGAGCCAGCACAGGGACCCCGAAAGCAACCCGATGGCCGCACCACCTACCACGTCCACGGGCCAGTGAGCCCCGATGTACAGGCGGTTGAGCGCGACCAGGGCCGCGACCGCCACGCCAACGGCCCGTTGCGGCCAGGTCAGCCAGGGCCACAGCGACGCGACCAACCCGACGGCGACACTCGTGTGGGCCGAGGGGTACGCGTTGCCGTACGGATCCTTGGGGTAGCCATGCACATCCAGCCCGGGAATGTGTGCGGTCGGCCTGGGCTGGCCAGCCACCCGCTTGAGGGTCTGGGTGATCACCTCGGAGAGGGCAACGCTGACCGCCGCCGCCCTCAGGATCTCCCAACGGGAGGCGCCCCGCGTCGTGGACACGATCCAGCCGAGGAGCACCAGCGCGACCACGGCCAACGGCAGCGGGCGGAACAGCGCGTTGGTCACCGCCAGTAGTGTCCCCAGGGGCGGCGGCGGGTCGTTGATCCACAGGACAAACCGGCTCTGGGCGTCTGCCGCGCCCGGTTGCACCGCCAACCAGCACGTCAGCCCGATCACCAGCGCCGACGATGACGCCACGGCCCAGGAGATGGCTGGCCGGGGGACGGCCGGCTCGTCGCAGGAGGAGTGCCTGCCCACGGTCGCCCCCTCCCGCCGTTCGGTCCTCGAACGGAAAGGATACCGATGGTCTCGCGTCGCAGGCTGCGGCCGGAGACCGCCCTGGCTGCATCTTGACTCGGGGCCCTCGACGTCTGTCATTCGAGGAATGGATTGGTCCTACCGGTCGCTGCCGGAAGGGGCGGCGGACGGGGCCTTGGCCGTCGTCAGGGCGTGCTCGTGCACCCCTTCGGACCCCAGGTCGGCGTCTGCGTGCTCGGCATGTGAGAGCGCCTCGGCCAGCAGCGACTGCACGTGCGTGTTCGCGGCCGTGTAGTAGATGAACGTCCCCTCCCGGCGGCCTCGCACCAGCCCGGCGAGACGCAGCTTGGCGAGGTGCTGGCTGACCGACGTCGGGGTGGCTCCGGCCAGCTCGGCCAGGCAGCTCACCGAGGACTCGCCCTGCATGAGCGCCCACAGCAGCTTGACCCGGGTGGGGTCGGCCAGCATCCGAAACGTCTCGGCCGCCAGCTGCGCCTGGTCGTCGTGCGGCATGGACAGGTCGGGAAGGTCATCGTGCACAGGCAAAACCCTACCTGCTGCATACCTTCACAGACACGCAGATATGGTGGGTGCATGCCTGCGCACCACGACCGGTCCGACCGCGCCCCTTGGCGATGACCACGAGCACCCGGACCACGACCACGCCACCACGACCACGACCACGACCACGGGGGTGGGTGGCTCGCTCGCATCCGCGACGCGTTCGTCCCGCACTCCCATGAGGTCGCCGACTCGGTGGATGACGCCTTGGAGTCGAGCGCCCGTGGCATCCGCGCGGTGAAGGTCAGCCTCGTCGGGCTTGCCGTGACGGCCGTCGTGCAGCTGCTGGTGTTCCTCGTCTCCGGGTCGGTGGCGTTGCTGGCCGACACCATCCACAACTTCTCCGACGCGTTCACCGCCATCCCGTTGTGGGTCGCTTTCTGGCTAGGGCGGCGGCCGCCGACCCGCCGCTACACGTACGGGTTCGGTCGGGCCGAGGACCTCGCTGGCCTGTTCGTCATCCTCATGATCGCCGCCTCGGCGGTCCTGGCCGGATGGGAAGCGGTCCGCCGACTGCTCGACCCGGCACCGGTGCACAACCTGGGCTGGGTCGCCCTGGCCGGGCTCGTCGGCTTCGCCGGCAACGAAGCCGTCGCCGCGTACCGGATCCGCGAGGGCAACGCCATCGGGTCCGCAGCCCTCGTCGCTGACGGGCACCACGCCCGTACCGACGGCCTGACCTCCTTGGCCGTCCTGGCCGGTGCCGGTGGCGTCGCCATCGGCTGGACGTGGGCCGACCCCGTCGTCGGTCTGCTGATCACCGTCGCCATCGTTGCCGTGCTCCGCACCGCCGCCCGGGACGTGTTCCGGCGCCTGCTGGACGGCGTGGAGCCGGACAAGGTGCAGGCCGCCCAGGACGCCCTGGCCACGATGCCGCACGTCGTGGCGGTCCGTGACCTGCGGATGCGATGGGTCGGCCACGTCCTGGAAGCGGACGTCACCCTCGACGTCGAACCCCATCTCAGCGCAGCAGCGGCCCATGAGCTGGCCCACGACGCACAGCAGCGGATGGTCGCCGCCGTCCCTCGCCTGCGGCACGCGGTCGTCCACGCCTACCCGGCCCCAGCAGTCATGACGCAGCCCGCCGGGACCGTGCCCGCCTGAAGCAGGACGACGGCAGCCCCGCCACCTCGGCGGCGGCGACCGACACCGGCACCTGCGCGCTTGCCCGCCACCACGGCCGCTCCTCAACCGTTTGGTCAGGGTCTCGCCACCGCTCGTGCGCAATGGCGCCGGAGTGCTCAGTACGTCATTTGACGTAGGGGAGACTCGACTCATGTTCGCCGCCGGCTCACCAGAGTTCTTCATCCTGATGGCCATGGCCGCGGCCATGCTGCTGACGTGCGTTGCCGTCACCGTCCTGGTGCGGGTCGCTGCCGTGGCACCGCGCGGGGTGGCGCCCGCCGCACGTTTCGCCTCGCGGACTGGTCGCTGACCACCTGCTGCTCGTCGACCACCTGCTGCTCGTCGACCACCTGCTGCTCGCGGACCCCCCGCTCGCTGCGGCGGTCGTCGGCCTTTGACACGATGACCGGGTGACGGCGGCCTTCGACTACGACAACACCAGCGGTCGCCCGACGGGGCCGTTCATGACGGTGCTGCAGGCCCTGCTGCCCGGTGTGCGAACGGTGCGTGGGCAGATCGACCCCTACGCCCAGCAATGGGCCGCGGCGAACCGCGCTGCGCTCACCGCCGAGGGCCCCCTGTGGGTCGCCCTGGGTGACTCGATGACCCAGGGGATCGGCGCCTCGTCCTTCGACCGTGGGTGGGTCGGGCAGCTCGCCGACCGCCTTCGCGAACAGGGCCGGCCGTACAGGGTGGTCAACCTCGCCGTCACCGGCGCCCGCATCGACGACGCCCTCGAGCGGCAGGTGCCGGCCCTCGAGGCACTCCTCGCCGCTGGCCAGGTCCCGGACCTCGTCACCGTCGTCCTCGGCTCCAACGACGTGGTCACCGCACGTCACCGCGCTGGCCTGTCCGAACGGTTCGCGAGCCTCCTCGACCGGCTGCCCGACGGCGCCGTCGTCCTCAACCTCCCCAACCCCCACAAGGAGGCCCGCCGGCTCGACGCGCTGCTGCGGGAGCGGCAGGCGCAGGGTCGGCTCGTCCTGGCCGACATACGGCGCCACGGACCGCGGTCATGGCGGGGTCGTCTGGCCCCGGACCGTTTCCACCCCAACGACCGGGGGTATGCAGACATGGCTCACGTCTTCGAGCTGGCCCTGGACAGCCGGGACCAGCCACGGGGCTGAGCCGACCCCACCCCGCCCGCTGCGGCGGATTCCCCGTGCCACAGTGGACGGGACCAGCCCGAACCTCGACGAAGGAACCCATGTCGGTCAGCACAGCAGATGCAGTCGTCATCGGCGCCGGACCCAACGGCCTGGTCGCCGCCAACGCGCTGGCCGACGCGGGCTGGGACGTCGTGCTCGTCGAGGCCAACGACGAGGTCGGCGGTGCCGTGCGCAGCGCCGAGGTGACCGCGCCGGGCTACGTCACCGACCTGTTCAGCGCGTTCTACCCGCTGGCGGCCGCGAGCCCGATCATCCGCGACCTGGACCTCGAGCGGCACGGGCTGATCTGGTGCCGGGCACCGCACGTGCTGGCCCACGCCCTCGACGACGGGCGGGCGGCGGTGCTGCAGCTCCGACGTCGAGGACACCGCGGCCGGGCTGGAGGCGTTCGGCACCGGCGACGGCGACGCCTGGATGGAGCTGTTCGAGGGGTGGCGACCGGATTCGCGACCCGCTGCTGGACGCGCTGTTCACGCCGTTCCCGCCGGTCGCGCTCGGCGCTGCGCATGCTGCGCCGGGTCGGCACCGCGCGGCACCCTGGACCTCGCCCGGCTCGGCGTCGCTGCCGGTCCGCCGGCTCGGCAGGAACGTTCCGCGGCGTAGGGCGCCGGGCTGCTGCTCACCGGCAACGCCATGCACAGCGACGTGCCGCCGGACGCCGCCGGCAGCGCGATGCTCGGCTGGCTGCTGTGCATGCTGGGCCAGGACGTCGGGTTCCCGGTCCCCCAGGGCGGCGCCGGAGAGCTGGCGCAGGCACTGAGCCGCCGGGCCGAGGCCGCGGCGGCGCGCGTCCGGACCGGCGCCCCGGTGACGTCGGATCGATCAGCCTCACGGTCGCGCCGGGCTGCGGGGTCAGGCTCGCCGACGGGTCGCGCGTCGGCGTGCGCCGGGCCGTGCTGGCCGATGTGCCGGCCCCGGCGCTCTACCGCGACCTGGTCGGGCTCGAGCACCTGCCGCCGCGGCTGCGCGCCGGACCTCGACCGGTTCCAGTGGGACAACCCGACCGTCAAGGTGAACTGGGCGCTCGTCCGGCCCGGTGCCGTGGACCGCGTCCGGTGCCCACGGCGCCGGCACCGTGCACCTCGGCGTCGACCTCGACGGGTTCGTCGACTTCGGCGCCGACCTGACGGTGGGCCGGATCCCGCAACGGCCGTTCCTGCTGTTCGGGCAGATGACCACCTCCGACCCGACCCGGTCCCCGGCCGGGCACCGAGTCGGCCTGGGCCTACACGCACGTGCCGCACGGCACGAGCTGGCCGGACAGCAGCTCGCCGACCACGTCGCAGCGTGATGGAGGCGGCCGTCGAGCGGGTCGCCCCCGGCTTCCGGCGAGCCTGGTCGCGGCCGCCACGTGCAGTCGCCCGCCGACCTCGCAGGCGCGCGGACCCGAACCTCGTCGGCGGCGCGATCAACGGCGGCACGTCGGCGCTGCACCAACAGCTGGTGTTCCGGCCCACCCCCGGACTCGGCCGCCCCGAGACCCCGGTGCCCGGCCTCTACCTGGCCGGCGCCTCGGCGCATCCCGGCGGCGGCGTGCACGGCGCCTGCGGGTGGAACGCCGCCCGCGCCGCCCTGGGCGCCATCGGGCGCACCGGCGGCGTACGTCGCGCCCTCACCCGGACCGCGTGGGACCGGCTGCTCAGGACGTGACGCGCTCGCGGTGCCGGCCCTCGGCGAGGTAGGCCAGGCGCCGCAGGGCCTCGACGTTGCGCGGCCCGATCGCCAGCTGCCGCAACGGTTTTGGGACCAGCGTGCCCGGCCCCTTGATCGCGTCCTCGGCGATGGCGACCGTGGACGACTGGTCGCCGCGAGCCGTCACCGTGATGACGACCTCGGCCTCCCCGGCCGGCCAGCCACGGGCGACGAGGGTCAGGGTGGTCGGCTCGGTGGAGGAGGTCACGTGGGTGGTGTCGCTGACGACCAGCGGCCACAGCCCGAACGAGTGGTGGATGCGCGCTCCCGGCGCGGGCCAGGTGCGGTCGACGTCGCGCACGCGGGACGCGCCGACCACCCAGGTGGCGTAGTCCCAGCCGTCGGCCAGGACGTCCCAGACGGCCTGGGCGGGGGCGTCGACGTCGCGGGTGACCGTGACGACGCCGTCGTGGAGGGTGTGCTGCTCGTTCATCGTTGGAGCCTCTTCCTGGTTGCCGTGGCTCGCGTGGTGATCCTGCGGGTCGTTCGGGTCGTGAGGGGTCTGCTGGATGTGCTGGCTGTCGTGCTGCGCGCGCCCCTGGCGGCGAGGACGGCGACCGTGGCGGTGGCAGCGGCTGCCACCGGCCGCATCCAGTGTCGTCCCCAGCGGCCGTGCAGCGCATCACCCGAGGGCTGCGGCTGCAGGACGTTGCCCGGAGAGTTGTCCGTCTCCGACCGGGAGATCCCGCCGGCCCGCATCAACGGGGTGACCAGGCGGTCGAAGACGCCCGGCAGCAGGCGGAAGCCCGTGACGGCCAGGTGGTTCGCCGCTCCCACCGAGATCTCGCGCCTGGGCCGGGTAAGGGCTCGTACCACCGCACGGGCCACCTTCTCGGGTGGGTCGACCGGGGGCGGCGGTCGACCGTGCCGCCGCAGGTAGGTGCCGGCCTGCAGGTAGACGGGGGTGTCGACCCCGCCGGGGGAGACCAGGCTGACGTGGATGCCGGGGGTGCTGCGTGCCTCGATCTGCAGGGTCCGGACCAGCCCGTGGACGCCCCACTTGGCCGTGACGTACGAGCTCATCCACGGAGTGCTGATCTTGCCCAGCAGCGAGCCGATGACGACGAGGTCGCCGCCACCGGGGGAGTCGGCGAACGCGGACAGCGCGGCCCGGGCGACGTTGGCCGTCCCGCCGAGCGTGGTCTGCAGGCTCCGGTCGAAGACCTCGACCGGGATGTCCTCGAACCGGCCGTAGGCGAGCACGGCGGCCGAGTGCACGACGCCGTCGACGCGCCCGAACCTGCGCTGGGCCGCACCGAACGCCGAGTCGACCGCGTCGGCGTCACCGACGTCGGCGACGACCACCAGGGCTCGCGCCCCGGCGGACTCGCACTCTGCCCTCACCTGCTCCAGGGGAGCGACGGAGCGGGCCACGAGGACGAGGTCGACCCCCTGCGCCGCGAGCCGCAGGGCGGTGGCCCGCCCGATGCCGCTCGAGGCGCCGGTGACGAGGACGGTCCTGCCCGCCAGGGACGTCACGGCTGCAGGACCACCTTCACGCAGCCGTCGTCCTTGGCCTGGAACAGCTCGTACCCCTTGGGTGCGTCGGTGAGCGGGAGCAGGTGGGTCGCGAGCTGCTCGGTGCCGAGGGGGTCGGAGGAGTCGAGCACCAGCGGCATGATCTCGTCGATCCAGCGCTTGACGTGGCACTGGCCCATCCGCACGGTGATGCCACGGTCGAACATCTCCATCAGCGGCAGTGGGTCGACCTCCCCGCCGTAGACCCCGCTGATCGACACGGTGCCGCCGCGCCGAACGGCCTTGAACGCGGTGAGCAGCGCGTCGAGCCGGTCGACCGCCATGCGGTCGATGAGGGGACGGGCCAGGGCGTCGGGCAGCATGCCGACCGCTGCCTGGGCGGTCTTGGCGACCGGGTTGCCGTGGGCCTCCATGCCGACCGCCTCGAGGACGCCGTCCGGGCCGCGACCCCCGGTCATCTCGATCAGGGCTGCAGCCACGTCGTCCACCTCGCGCAGGTCGAGCGTCTCGATCCCGTGCTGCTGTGGCGAGCGCGAGCCGCTCGGGCACCAGGTCCACACCGATGACGCGGCCGGCGCCGAGCTGCTTGGCGATCCGGGTCGCGAGCTGTCCCACGGGCCCGAGGCCGATGACGGCCAGCGTGCCGCCCTTCGGGACGTCGGCGTACTTCACGCCCTGCCACGCGGTCGGGAGGATGTCGGACAGGTAGAGGAACCGCTGGTCGTGGGGTCCCTCGGGCACGACGATCGGGCCGAACTGGGCCTGGGGCACGCGCAGGTACTCGGCCTGGCCGCCGGGCACCGCGCCATACAGGCTGGTGTAGCCGAACAAGGACGCGCCCTTGCCCTGGTCGCGGACCTGGGTCGTCTCGCACTGGGCGTAGAGGCCGCGCTCGCACATCCAGCAGTGGCCGCAGGAGATGTTGAACGGGATGACCACGCGGTCGCCCGGCTTGAGGTTGGTGACCTCGGGGCCAACCTCCTCGACGATGCCCATCGTCTCGTGGCCGAGGATGTCGCCCGGGGTGAGGTACGCGCCGAGCACCTCGTACAGGTGCAGGTCGGACCCGCAGATGGCGGTCGAGGTGACCTTGATGATCGCGTCGGTCGGCGTCTCGAGCTCGGGGTCGCGCACCTCCTCCACTCGCACGTCGCGCTTGCCCTGCCAAGTCAGTGCCTTCACCGGTGGTGTCCTCTCCTGGGTGGCGCGACCGAAACCGGCCGCGCGTCGTACGTGTTGCTCAGTGCCCACGACCGAACGTGGGCAAACCCGCTCCATGCCGGGGAGCCGCCCGGCCCGCGCTGTTGGAGCCGGACGGCCCCACCTGTGCACTACCCCGCGGCCAACGGTCCAAAACGGACATCACCCGACCGGTCGCGCGCTCTCGACCCAGCGACCTGTCGCCGGGTCGATGGCGGCGAGCCCGCGGTCGGCGAACGCGGTCAGCCAGCCCTCCATGGGGAACCAGCCCCAGCGCTCGCGAAAGACGTTGGCGTTGCGGAGGATCGAGGTGAGGTGGCGCACCGGGGGAGCCTCGGTGGGGTGGTGCTGGTGGTATGCCGCGGCGCCGCCGACCCAGAGCATCGTCCCGTTCGCGGCGCCGAGCCGCTGCCCGAAGTCGGTGTCCTCGGCGCCGTACCCCACGTAGTCCTCGTTGAAGCCGCCGAGCCGCTCCCAGTCCGCGGCCGTGAGGGCGAAGGACAGCGACCAGAACAGCCGGAGGTCGTCGGCCACGTCCACGGTGCCGGCGGCGGGCGTCGGACGCCCCGGGTGGGGATCGGCGAGCTCCGACACCGTGGGGCTGCGGTAGTCCGCAGGGTGCGCCGCGGGCGGCAGGTAGGCGACCGTGCCGGACGCCACGACCGGTCCGGGCAGGGCTGGGTCCTGCTCGGCGGCGTCGAGGACCGCGGTGTAGCGCTCGACGGTGCTCACGTCCGGGATGCAGTCGACGTCCAGGAAGACCAGTCGGTCGGCCCCGGCGGCGATGGCAGCCCGGGCCCCGGCGTTGCGGGCGTGCGCCAGGGGCAGCTCCTTGCCGACGACGTCGCACCGGACGGTCAGGATGCTCGAGGCCGGCTGCTCGCCCGGCTCGCCCTCGCGTTCGCGGGCAACGGTGGCGACCTCGGGGTCACCCATCGCCACGACGACGTGCAGGTCGGGCAGGGCCGTCTGCCGTGCCAGGCCCCACTGCTGCCCGCGCAGGTGCTCGTGTCGGCCGTGGGCGATGGTGACGACAGCCGTGCGGTGACGCCCGGTCACGGCGAGCCCCGCCACGGCGCGCCCGGTGTGGGCGAGCCCGGTGTGGCGTTCAGGCCGGCGAGGTGGTCGGCGACCCGCTGGGCCCCCGACCCGTCGGACCACCGGGACCACCCGTGGCCCCCGCGGGCGGAGGCCAGGTCGAGCAGGTCGGGCCAGGCCTCGGCGTCGGGCCACGCGGTGAGGCCCACCGCGATCCGCCAGTCGTCGATGCGGCGGGCGGTCGACTCCTGCTCGGCGTGAGGGCGGGGCTGGGCCACGATGACCGCCGGCCGGCGGGCCGCAGCGATCTCGGCGACGGCGTTCTGCCCGGCGTGGCTGACGACCACATCGGCACCCTGCAGGTCGTCCCAGAGGTCACGGGTGCCGTCCACGGAGGGCGAGCGCTCGACCCAGGTCCAGCCCGGGGGTCGCGACCTTCGCGGCCTGCACGTCCGCCGCGGTCGTCGAGCGTCCGCCCGCACCCCAGAGAAGAAGCACGGTTCGTCCGCCGTCGCGGTCGGTGGTCTGGGTGGTGAGGGTCGATGCCGTCGCGGGCTGGCGGCCGTCGAACCGGGAGATGCCGCCGACGAACCACGCCTTGTCGGTCCAGCGGTCCGGCCAGTGCAGGTCGTGCGCGCCGCGGGGCCACGGTGCCAGCAGGGCGTCGGCGGTGTCGTAGGCCAGTCGGTGCGCGCGGTCCTCCCGACGTCCGGGCATCGCCACGACGACGGTGGGCACGCCGGACAGGCGACCGAGCATCGCGACCTCGACCGACACGTCGACGACCAGGGCCCGCGGCTGCTCGTCGGCGGCCCAAGCCGTCAGCTGCGCGGCCCGTCGAGCCAACCCGCTGTGGTGCCGCGGCACCCAGTGCAGCACCCCGTGCGCCGTGGCGTCGTGGTCGGCGACGTGCTCCGGCCACGGCTCGTCGTCGCGTGCCAGGTCGGTCCAGCCCCCGGTCCACCCGGCCGGCCGCGGAGCCGAGCTCAGGCCCCATACGGGCTCGTCGAGGACGGCGGCGATGCTCTGCATCCGGGTGAGGTGACCGGCCCCCTGGTGGTGCGCGTAGTAGCCGATCATGCTGCCGCCAGGTCGCCGCGGGTGAGGCCGAGGTAGGCAGCGAGGTAGGCATCGACCATCGCGTCGAGGGAGCAGTGCTCCACCGCGTGGGCCCGGCACGCGCGCGGCTCAGGGAGGCGACGGAGTCCACGTGCGCGGCGGCGGCCGCGACGTCACCCGGGTCGACGAGGACGCCGCACCCTGGCACCACGAACTCCGAGAGGCCGCCACGCCGGTACCCCAGAACCGGTGTGCCGCAAGCCATTGCCTCGGCCGCGACCAAGCCGTAGGGCTCGTCCCACGCGGGCGTCACGAGCATGGCCGCGCTGGAGCCGACCAGGGTGCGCAGGGCCGGGACGTCGAGGTGCCCGACGTACTCCGTCGAGGGTCCGAGCAGCGGCTCGAGGACCTCGCGGAAGTAGCGAGGGTCACCGATGGGGCCCGCGAGCCGTAGGTGGCGCCCGCTGGCCGCGGCGATGCGGGCAGCCTCGTGCGGTGCCTTCTCCGGCACCACGCGACCCACCCAGACGAGGTCGTCGCCGCCGGGGCCGGGAGTCCAGACAGTGGTGTCGACCCCGTTGTGGACCACGTCCGCGTCGGCCACGTGACCCCACTGGCGAGCGGTGTACTCGCTGACCGCGACGAACCTGGAACGGCGTTGGTCCATGATGCGGATCGCCGGCTCGAGCCACGGTGTCGGCGGGGTGTGCAGCGTCGTCAGCATCGGTGCAGGGCACGCCTGGGCCATCGCGACGGGCAGGTGGTGCAGGCTGTTGTTGTGGATGAGGTCGACGTCGCTCCGGCCCGCGAGCTCGAGCATCACCTGGAGGTAGGCATGGTGCTCCTGCAGCCACGAGCCGGGCGGCATGGACACGTCGGCGCGGGCGGCGTCGCTGAGCTCGAGCGGCAGGACGGTGATCTCCCGGGCGTCGAGCTCTGGGTCGCTGCCGGGTCCGGCGAAGAGCGTCACCTCGACGCCCCGGGCCCGCAGCCCCTTGACCAGGGCCCAGCTGAGCGACTCGAGTCCGCCGGCGAAGGGCTGCCGCAGCGGGTGGCGGGCCGAGGCGAGGATCACGACGTGCATGCGAGCCCCCGCATCCCGGTGTCGGTCAGGGCAGGGCTCATGGCAGGGCTGAGTGCGGCGTCCGCGGCGCGGGAGATCGCCCTGACGTAGATCTCCTCGTGCGCCCGGGCCAGTCCTGCACGTTCGGTATGGCGCTCGCCGAGCGTCGCCCGCGGCGCCACCTCGCCGGCGAGCCAGCGGGTGTGGGCGTGGCGGACCGCCTCGACGAAGGTGTGGGTCCGCAGGTCTCCGGACGCGGCATACGACAGGACGGGGCGCTGCTCCGCGTAGAAGCCGCAGTCCGGTGCCACCACCCAGGTGCCGAGGTCGTGGCAGGCCTCGAGCCACCCGGAGTGCGTGCCGAAGCGGTAGGCGAGGACGGAGACGTCGAGGCCGTGGAGGTAGGAGAACAGCTCGTCGTCGGTGAAGAAGTCGTGGACGGCGAGCTCGAGCCGTCCGGCGTCGGCGAGCGACTTCAGGCGCGTGGACAACGCCTCGTCGTGACGGGGGAACCCCGGGGTCATGACGTCGGTGTGCGCGTCGACCCGAAGCACGGCCCCGGGCAGGCCGGGCAGCGCGTCGAGGAGGGCGTCGACGAGAGGGATCGGGTCCATGTTGGCGCGCAAGCTCTTGGCGTGGACGCCGATGACGAAGGTGCTGGGTTCGGTCCTCGGGCGTTCGAGCCACTCGTCGGGGACCACGTGCGGGTGCGGGAGCACCGTGGCCGCACGGCCCCAGCGGCGCAGGATGGTCGCGGCTGCGCCCTGGGTCAGCGTGATGATCTCGTCGGCCTCGGCCACGAGGACCCCGAGCTGCGCCGCGTGCGTCCGCGGGTCCTCGTGGTGGGGGTTGCGCAGGTCGTGCACGGTGAGGACCAGCGGCTTGTGGTGGGCGCGCAGGGCGGCCACGACAGCCTCGAGCTGCTCGGGCGACACGGCGTCGAACCCGAAGTGCACGTGCATCGCGTCGAACTCATCGAAGTGCTCGTTGATCCACTCGGGGGTGAGCATGCGCGGCGGCCACCACGGGGAGTCCGGTGAGGACCCCGACGGCGGGTCGGGGAGCCGGACGACTGCCGAGCCGCCCGAGTGGGCGACAGGCGACAGGTGCCGGACGTAGACGTGACCAGACGGGACCGAGGCGACAGCGAGGCTCAAGACTTCCTCCGCAAAGGGGAGTCGAGCCTGCGACAGCAGAACCCGACAGGGCAGCTGGCGCGTGGTTTGACCGGCTAGTGGTTACTGGTCCTCAACGTAACCCCCGGCACCGACAACGGCGACCTGCGAGCACGGAACGGGGCTTGCTCGGCCTCGTCCAGCCCCATCCCGGAGGCGTCAGACGATCTCGCGTCCGTGGCTCTTGTTGATCTTCTCGGCGATGGCCGCGAGCTTGGTGTTCGTGCGGCTGGAGGCGCTGCGCAGGATGGCGAAGGCCTCGGCGTCGTCGACGGAGTGGGCCGCCATGATCAGGCCCACGGCCTTGCCGATCTCGCGGTTGCTCTCCAGCCCGCGACGAAGGTTCTCGACGTCCGTCTGCCGGTCGGCGGCAGTGAGGGCCACCGAGGTGAAGGCGGCCAGGACGGCACCGATGTCGGCAGACTCGTCGGTCAACGCGCGGGGGGTGTCGGAGAACACGTCCAGGGCGGAACGGCCGTCCTCTCCCTGGAACAAGCGGTAACCCACCATGCCGCGCACCGGCGTCCGTCGCAGGGTCAGCTCCGCCAGGGCCGGCCAGGTGGAGGTCGTCGCGATGTCGTCGTCCCGCTGGAACGAGTTCTCGAGAATGCTGTCGAGGCATGGGCCCTCGCCTGCCTCGGTCTCCAGGCGGTCCATCAGGCTGGCCACGTCGTCATTGCTGGCGCGGGAGATCAGGGACCGGTCGGAGGACAACGTCGCGATGGAGACGTGGTCGGCTCCGGGGATGACCTCGACGGCCACGAGGCAGATGCGGTCCAGGACTGCCTGGGCGTCCGCGCCCGAGTAGACGAGTTCGGCCAGGGAGGCGAACGCCTCGGAGGCCTCGCGGGGGATGCTCGGTGACATGGCGTGAAGTATCCCTGTCCGTCACTGCCGCTGCACAGCCGGGGAGCCGCTCGTGTTGCGGCAGCTCTGCGCCAGTGGTTGTCTGGAGAGCAGACACGTGGTCCAACAGCGGCGCCATCGTCCTCCTCCTCGTGACAGGACCCCCATGGCCGCTCCTTCGTTTTCACCACTCTCTGAAACCAGTCCGGCAACTCTGATCTCGACCCAGGCCGTCGACACGACTGCACGACACGAGCTGGCCAATCGGCTGCTCGCCGAGGCCGAGATCTGTGACGACGACGCCGAGTCGTGCCGCCTGCGCCAGGAAGCCGTGCTCCTCACCCTGGACCTGCCCGACCGGGTCGCCCGCCGCTACCGCGGCCGCGGCATCGACAGCGACGACCTCGTGCAGGTCGGCCGGATGGCGCTGGTCAAGGCCGCCAACGGGTATCGCGCGGGACTCGGCCACGGGTTCGCCTCCTACGCGCTGCCCACCATCCTCGGTGAGGTCAAGCGCCACTTCCGGGACACGGCGTGGGCGGTCCGGCCCCCGCGGCGCCTGCAGGAGGTTCGTGCCCAGGTGAGTGCCGAGGAGGAACGGCTCAGCCAGGACCTGCACCGGTGGCCGACGCCCGACGAGCTGGCCCGGGCGCTCGCGGTCGAGGTCGAGGAGGTGCACGGCGCCCGTAAGTCCGGCGCTGCATACACCGCGGTGTCCCTGGACCTGCCGACGGACGAAGGTGGGGGCATCGACGTCGTGGCCGACGAGAGCACGGACGTGGACCGCCTGCTGCGGCTGCGCGTCGTGTGCCAGGGGGTGGGCCGCCTCACCGACAGGGAGCGGCTCATCGTGCACCTGAGGTTCGTCGAGGAGCGCACCCAGTCGGAGATCGGCACGGTGCTCGGGGTGAGCCAGATGCAGGTCTCCCGTTTGCTGGCGGGGATCATCGCGGGGTTGCGTCACGAGCTCGTGGACGTGGCCGCCGCCGCGTAGGACCCGACTCCGGGACCAGAGCGAGTACCCCCGTGGGGTCGACGAGGGCGGCGGCCCCATGGTCGACGGGGGCGGGTCGGCCGGGCGTGCTCCTGCTCGGCCCCTCCTGGCCTGCGCTAACCTAGGCCCATGGCACGGCAGCTCCTTCTTCGATAGCCGCGTCGGCCCCCGGACCACCGAGGCCGCCGCGGCCAGCCCCTCCTCTGTGAGGGGCTTTGTCGTGAGTACCCCCTGTTCGGGGGGCCACCCGCCGCGAGAACAGCACCCGTCCGCCAGACGCGACACGACACGAGGATGAGATGAGCGAGACGCCGCACCGCTACACCGCCGAGATGGCCCAGCAGATCGAGCTGGCCTGGCAGGACCGCTGGCAGGAGGAAGGCACCTTCCACGCGCCCAACCCGGCCGGTCCCTGGGCCGAGCCCGAGAAGGTGGCCGACCGCGAGAAGCTGCTCGTCCTCGACATGTTCCCCTACCCCAGCGGAGCCGGACTGCACGTCGGGCACCCCTTGGGCTACATCGCGACCGACGTGTTCGCGCGCTACCACCGGATGACGGGCAAGAACGTCCTGCACTGCCTGGGTTACGACGCGTTCGGCCTGCCCGCCGAGCAGTACGCCGTGCAGACCGGTCAGCACCCGCGCAAGACGACCGAGGACAACATGGTCGTCATGAAGCGCCAGCTGCGCCGGCTGGGGCTGGGCCACGACGACCGCCGCACGATCGCGACGATCGACCCGGGCTACTACAAGTGGACGCAGTGGATCTTCCTGCAGATCTTCAACTCCTGGTACGACCCCGAGGCCGTGCGGCCCGACGGGGGAGTGGGTCGGGCCCGTCCGATCGACGAGCTCGTGCAGGAGTTCGTATCGGGCGTGCGCACCGTCCCCGGGGGCGCGGACTGGGCGTCGCTCACACCGGTGGAGCGCTCTGGCGTGCTGGACGACTTCCGGCTGGCCTACACCTCGGAGGCGCCGGTGAACTGGGCCCCCGGCCTGGGGACCGTGCTGTCCAACGAGGAGGTCACCAACGACGGCCGGTCCGAGCGCGGCAACTACCCCGTCTTCAAGACCAACCTGCGCCAGTGGATGATGCGCATCACCTCCTACTCCGACCGCCTGGCCGACGACCTCGACCGCGTGGACTGGCCGGAGAAGGTCAAGGCCATGCAGCGCAACTGGATCGGGCGCAGCCAGGGTGCCCGGGTCTCGTTCCCCGTCGTCGGCCACGACGCGGCGATCGAGGTCTTCACGACCCGGCCCGACACGTTGTTCGGTGCGACGTTCATGGTCCTGGCGCCTGAGCACCCCCTGGTCGACACGCTGGTCCCGGCCGGCGAGTGGGCTCCCGGGACGAACCCCGCGTGGACTGCTGGTGAGGTCTCTCCTTCAGCCGCCGTCGCGGCATACCGGCGCGCGGCGTCGCGCAAGAGCGACCTGGAGCGGCAGACCGAGGGCAAGGACAAGACCGGTGTCTTCACCGGCGCCTACGCGATCGAATCCCGTGAACGGGACAACGGGTTCCGGTCTTCATCGCCGACTACGTCCTCATGGGCTACGGCACCGGCGCGATCATGGCGGTCCCGGCCCAGGACGAACGCGACTGGGACTTCGCGGCGAAGTACGAGCTGCCGGTCGTCCGCACGGTGCAGCCTTCCGGGGGGCACCCCGAGGACCAGGCGTTCACCGGTGAGGGCGCCGCGATCAACTCCTCCAACGACGAGATCTCGCTGGACGGCCTGCCGGTCGCCGAGGCCAAGGCGACCATCATCGAGTGGCTGTCCGCCAAGGGGTTCGGTGAGGGCACGGTCAACTACAAGCTGCGTGACTGGCTCTTCAGCCGGCAGCGTTACTGGGGGGAGCCGTTCCCCATCGTGTTCGACGAGGACGGGGTCGCCCACGCGGTGCCGGAGTCGATGCTGCCGGTCGAGCTGCCGGACGTGCCCGACTACTCTCCCAAGACCTTCGACCCCGAGGACGGCTCCTCCCAGCCTGAGCCGCCGCTGGGTCGGGTCCAGGAATGGGTCGACGTCGAGCTCGACCTGGGTGACGGCCGCGGCGTGCAGAAGTACCGCCGCGAGACCAACACCATGCCCAACTGGGCGGGGTCGTGCTGGTACTACCTGCGCTACCTCGACCCGGCCAACGACGCCGCGTTCGTCGACCCGGAGAACGAGAAGTACTGGATGGGTCCGCACGCGACACCGGTGGACGGGGCACCCTCGGGTGTGACCGATCCCGGTGGCGTCGACCTCTACATCGGCGGTGTCGAGCACGCCGTGCTGCACCTTTTGTATGCGCGCTTCTGGCACAAGGTGCTCTACGACCTGGGCCACGTCAGCAGCGACGAGCCGTTCCGCAAGTACTTCTCCCAGGGCTACATCCAGGCGCCGGCGTACCGCGACGACCGCGGCCAGCCGGTTGAGGCGTCCGAGGTCGTCGAGGTGCCGGACCGCGAAGGTGGCGAGTCGACCTACACGTGGCAGGGCCAGCCGGTCACGCGCGAGTTCGGCAAGATCGGCAAGTCGCTGCGGAACGTCGTCAGCCCCGACGAGATGTTCGAGCAGTACGGCGCCGACACCCTGCGCGTCTACGAGATGTCGATGGGGCCGCTGGAGCTGAGCAAGCCCTGGGAGACGCGTGCGGTCGTCGGGGCACAGCGGTTCCTGCAACGCCTGTGGCGCAATGTGATCGACGAGGAGACCGGCGAGGTGCGGGTCGCCGACGCACCCCTGGACGACGTGACGGCCCGAGCCCTGCACAAGGCCATTGACGCGGTGTCACGCGACTTCCCGACGCTGGGGTTCAACACCGCCATCGCCCGGTTGATCGAGCTGAACAACGCCCTGACCAAGCTGGACGCGGTGCCGCGTGAGGCCGCCGAGAAGCTCGTCGTCATGGTGGCCCCGCTGGCGCCGCACATCGCCGAGGAGCTGTGGGCACGGTTGGGCCACAGCGAGACGGTGACGTTCGAGCCGTTCCCGGTCGCCGACCCGGCCCTGCTCGTCGAGGACACCGTGACCTGCGTCGTGCAGATCAAGGGCAAGGTCCGCGAGCGACTCGAGGTGCCTGCCGACATCAGTGAGGACGACCTGCGCGAGCAGGTGCTGGCGCTGCCCAAGGTCCAGGCCGCGACCGAGGGCGGGATCCGCACAGTCATCGTGCGGGCACCCAAGCTGGTCAACGTCGTTCCGGTCTAGCGGGTTCGGGTGGCGTGCGCCCTCGGGCCCGCGTTCGGCTCGGCGGTGCTGCTCGCAGCGGCTCTGCACCGGTAACCTTCGGACGTGTCCGTCGCCATCGTCACCGACTCCACGGCCTACCTGCCGCAGTTGCTCGTCGACGCCCACCACATCCAGGTGGTGCCGTTGCACGTCGTCATCGGGGGCACGGAGTTCAGCGAGGGTGTGGACGTGACGACGGCCCAGGTGGCGACCGCGCTGCGGGCGTTCCGTCCGGTGTCGACGTCGCGCCCGTCGCCACAGGCGTTCCTGGAGGCGTACGAGAAGGCTGCCGCCGACGGAGCTGACGCCGTCGTCTCGGTGCACATCTCCGCCGACATGTCCTCCACCGTCGAGTCCGCCCACCTCGCGGCGAAGCAGTCGCCAGTGCCAGTGCGGGTGGTGGACTCACGTTCGCTCGGCATGGCAATGGGGTATGGAGTCGTGTCGGCGGCGCTCCTCGCCGCGGGCGGTGCCTCGATGGAAGACGTTGCGGCGCAAGCACTGTCGCGTGCCGCGGCCGCTCGCGTCGTGTTCTACGTCGACACGCTCGAGCACCTGCGCCGAGGCGGCCGGATCGGTTCGGCGTCGGCGTTCCTGGGCTCTGCCCTGGCGATCAAGCCGATCCTCGAGCTCGTCGATGGGCGCATCCGGCCGTTGGAGAAGGTCCGCACGTCGTCGCGGGCGCTGGCCCGGCTGGAGGAGATCGCAGCCTCCGCGGCCTCGGATGCCGGAGGTGACGTGGACATCGCGGTGCACCACCTCGACTCGGCTGCTCGGGCGGAGGACCTGGCCGGGCGGCTGCGCTCCCGGGTGGAGTCGGCGCGCGAGGTGTCGGTCGTCGAGCTGGGAGCCGTCGTGGGCGCGCACGTCGGACCAGGCACCCTGGCGGTGGTGGTCTCGGCCCGCCCCGAGGGTGCCCCCGTCGGCATCGACGACGCCACCGGCACCAGCGACACCACCGGCACCGGCGAACCCGCGGGGTCCTGACCAGTGGTGGGTGCACTGGTCACGCTCGACCACGCGTCCTTCTGGGAGCTGGCGAAGGTGCCGCTGGCTGCAGCGGTGGCGTTCGTCATCGGTGCGGTGAACCCGGCCACGATCCTGGCCCGGATCCTCGGCAAGGACCTGCGGACGTCGGGCTCGGGCAACCCCGGGGCGACCAACGCCGGGCGGGTGCTCGGTCCGCGGTGGGGAGTGGTCGTGGGCATCCTCGACGTCCTCAAGGGACTGCTGCCGGTGCTGATCGCCGATCACTTCCTCGGCACCCTCACTGCCCTGGTCGTGGGGCTGGCGGTCGTCGTCGGCCACATCTGGTCACCGTTCCTCAAGGGCCAGGGTGGCAAGGGGGTGGCGACCTCACTCGGGGCGATCCTCGCCATCGCACCGTGGTTCGGGCTGCTGATGGTGCTGGTGTTCGTGCTCCTCGTGTGGCGGTTGCGCTGGGTGGCGGGAGCGTCGGTGTCGGCCTGTCTGGTCCTGCTCGCTCTCGGGCTCCTGTCGTGGCTGAGGTGGGTCCCGTTCGGGTCCCGGGACACGGGGGCGTGGTGCGTCGTGCTGGCGCTGCTCGTGATCTACCGCCATCGGCGCAACATCGAGCTCTGGATCTCCGCCCGGCGTGACTCCTCGGCCACGGGCGGCCCCTCGTCCACAGCCTGACCTCGCGCAGGTCCTTGTCCACAAGGGCCGGTGCGTGCGTTCGGTCCGCGGCATCGCCCTTCCTAGCGTGCCCGTATGCCGTTGCGTCGACCACCTCCCGAGCCCTCCCCGCGCCTGCGCGCGCTGCTCGCTTCCACGGCCGTTGCCCCCAAGGAGGTAGCGCCCAAAGAGGGTGGGCTGAGGAAGGCTGCGCCCGGGGATGCTGTCACCAAGAAGGTTGCGTCCGGGGAGGCTGCGCTCGTCCCGTGGCAACCGGACCGTGCCTGGATCGAGCGTGCCGCAGAGGCCGGTGACTCGGTCGGCAACGCCGACCACCCCGGTCCTGTCGGCCACGTAGGGCGAGGTCGGCATCGGCGGCCCGCTCCGCCGCGAGCCAGGCTCTTCACCCTGCCCGAGGCCTTGGTCGGGGCCCGGCTGAGCGGTCCGCGCGCGGCCGTGGCCGGTCTCCTGATCGTTGCCGTCGTTGCTGCCATCGGGTTCGGCGTGCGGGTGGCGTGGGCACGGGCCGCCAGCACACCGGAGGTGGTGGCCCCGGCCCAGCCCGGATCTGCGGTGGGGGGACGGGCTTCGGGGTCAACGGGGTTCGCCTCGTCGAGCACGGCGTCGGGAGGCGGCGGGCCGCCCACGGCCGGGTCGTCGGCGGCGGCATCGGGTGCGGGGTCGTCTGGGGTGTCGATGCTGACCGTCCACGTGGTCGGACAGGTGCGGAAGCCCGGCGTCATCAAGCTCCCGGCGGGGTCGCGGGTGACTGACGCGGTGGCCAAAGCCGGCGGGGCCCTCCACGGCGCCGACCTCGCGGCCGTGAACCTCGCCCGCCCGCTCACGGACGGCGAGCAGGTTCGCATACCGAAGCCGGGGGAGTCCGCGGCTCCGGTCGGTGGTGGCTCGGGTGGCCCGACGGTTGGCGGCGGCTCGGGCGGGCCGTCCGGGGCAACCCCTGGCGGTCCCGTCGGCGGGGCCGACGCCAAGGTCGACCTCAACCGCGCGACCGCGGCTGAGCTCGAGGAGCTGCCCGGCGTCGGGCCGGTGCTGGCCCAGCGCATCGTCGACTGGCGCACTGAGCACGGCAGGTTCGCCAACGTCGACGAGCTCGGAGAGGTGAGTGGCATCGGCGAGAAGATCTTCGCCCAGCTCCAGCCCAAGGTGACCGTGTGAGCACGAAGCGCACTCTCGATCTACGGCTCCTGGTCCCGGCGCTGGTCGGCTGGGCCTTCACGGCCGCCGTGCTGGCGTGGTCGCTCACCGCCCTCGTGACGGTGGGGAGTGTCTGCGCAGTGCTCGCCACGCTCACCGTCGCCTGGCCCACGGTGCGTGCTGCCCACGCCGACAGTGCGGGCCGCATCGGTCGCGTCGGTCGTTCTGGTTCTTCGCGGTGGACCGCCGTGGGACTCTCCCTGGCGGCGGTCGCCCTCGTCTCGGGGTCCACGGCCGGACATCTCGCCGCCCGCTCGGCCGGGCCGTTGACGACGCTGGCCCACGACCACGCCGTCGTGGCGGTCGAGGGTCTGGTCGGGACCGAGCCCACCGTGCGCGTGCTGCCCGGACGAGACACCGTCATGGTGCGGTTCCGACTGACGGTCACCGAGGTCACCGCTCGGGGTACGCGTTCCGCCGTCCGCAGCCCGATCCTGGTGATGGCGGACGAACGCTGGCAGCACGTCCGGTGGCGTGAGGGGGTGCGGGTCCGGGGCAAGCTCGTCCCGGCCGAGCCGGGTGACGACGTCATCGCGGTGATCCGGCCCAACGGCAACCCTGACTCGACGCACGCACCGGGCGTCGTCGAGGGAGGTGCCGAGCGACTGCGGTCGGGGTTGCGGCAGGCGGCCGCCCCACTGCCGTCGGACGCCCGCGGGCTGCTCCCGGCCCTCGTGATCGGCGACACCAGCCGGACCCCGCCGGACCTGACCGAAGCGATGCTCGCCACGGGCATGACCCACCTGTCGGCAGTCTCCGGGAGCAACGTGGCCATCGTGCTGGCCTTCGCCCTGGGTGGCGCCGGCCTGTTCGGCGTCCGACGTCGATGGCGCCCGGTGGTCGCGGCGCTGGCGCTGGCCGGCTTCGTCGTCCTCGCCCGTCCCGAGCCCAGTGTCATCCGCGCCGCGACGATGGGCGCGATCGGACTGATCGGGCTGAGCCGGTCCCGTCGAGCCGCCGGCATACCGGTGCTGTCGGCGGCGGTGCTCGTTCTGCTCGTGATCGACCCCTGGTTGTCCCGGTCCTACGGTTTCGCCCTGTCGACCCTGGCCACTCTCGGCCTGCTGCTCTTCACGCGGTCCTGGGGCGAGGCGATCGGTCGTCGGCTGCCGAAACGGATCAGGTCGTGGGGCCCAGCGCTGGCCATACCTGTTGCGGCGCAGGCGATGTGCGCACCGGTCGTCGTGCTCCTGCAGGGCAGCGTCTCGGTGGTGGGTGTGCTTGCCAACCTGCTTGCTGCCCCGTTCGTCGCACCCGCCACGGTCTGCGGTGTCGCGGCGGCGCTGGTGGCGCCGCTCTGGCCGTGGGGAGCGACCAGCTTGTGCTGGGTGGGTGCCCTACCCACGGAGGGCATCGCCTGGGTCGCACGCACCTGCGCGACCGTGCCCGGAGGCACGATGCCCTGGCCTGACGGTGCACCGGGGGCGGTCCTGCTCGCCGTGGTCACCGTGGCAGTGATCGCCTCAGGTCGCTGGTGGGCCCACACCGCGCGGACGAGACCGGTGGCGATGCTCTCCGTCGCGCTGCTGGTCCTGGCTGCGGCAGCGCCCACCTCGACCGTGACGTGGCCGCCCCGCGGGTGGCGGTTCGTCGCCTGCGACGTCGGGCCAGGGGGATGGGCTGGTCCTCGCGACCACGCCCGGGCACGCCGTGCTCGTCGACGCCGGTCCTGACCCAGCGGCGATCAACGCGTGCCTGAGACGGCTCCACATCCGGGTGCTCGACTCCGTGGTCCTCACGCACTTCCATGCCGACCACGTCGACGGGCTGCCCGGGGCCATCGCGGGGCGACAGGTCCGCGAGGTCCTGGCCACCCCGGTTCACGACCCCGACCACCAGTGGAAGGAGGTGCGAGTCGTGGACCCGGCGCCCGCGGCATACCGCTGCGGGAGGTGTTCGCCGGCGACCACCTCACGTGGCCCGGTGTCACCGCGGACGTCTGGTGGCCACAGCGGCGGATCTCCAGCGGGTCGGTGCCCAACAACGCGAGCGTCGTCCTCGCCGTACGGTCCGGACCGGTCGACCTGCTCCTGCTCGGCGACGTCGAGCGCGAGGCCGCGCATGCCGTGCTGCTGGCACTGCGACGCGACCCGGCGATGGCTGACCCGGGCGCGGGAGTTCGACGTCGTGAAGGTCGCTCACCACGGCTCCAGCAACCTCGACGAGGACCTCATGCACGTCGTCGCTGCTCCGCTCGCCGTGATCAGTGTCGGCAAGGACAACGACTACGGGCACCCTTCGGCCAAAGCGTTGGAGGTATTGCGGCGCAACGGATCTGCGGTGTTCCGGACCGACCAGCGCGGGGACGTCGCCGTGGTCGCCGAGGGAGGGGCGGTAGGGGTGACGTGGCGCAAGCGGTGACTCGGCAGCCCCGTGGTTCGGGGCGCGAGTCAGTTGCTGGCGAGGACGCGGGGCTTCGCCTTGGCCGCCTCGCACAGGGCGTCGATGGTGGCCTGGACCGCGGGCACCCGCTGGAGGTCCGCGGTGGTGACGACGCTGATCGTACGGCGCGAGGACGGGGTGATCGGCAGGGTCACCACGTCGTGGTGGTTGGCGGTCCGCAGGATCAGGTCGGGGATGAGGGCGACACCGAGGCCCTCGGCGACGAGGCCCAGGACGGCGACGTAGTCCTCGGTCTCGAAGCCGACGCTCGGGGTGAAGCCCTCGTTGGCGCACATCTGGAGCAGGTGGCCACGACAGCGGGGGCAGCCGGCGATCCAGCTCTCGGTGGCCAGCGCCGACAGCTCGATGCCGTCTCTGCGTCGGCCAGCGGGTGGGTGCGCGGCAGGGCGAGGCGGACCTCGTCGTCGAGCAGCTTGTGCGTCACGAAGAGGTCCATGTCCTCCTCGCCACGGCCCACGTCGGTCGCCCTCGTAGGCGAAGGCCACCGCGAGGTCGCACTCGCCGGCCTTGAGCGCGGCCAGCGACTCGGGCGGCTCTGCCTCGGTGAAGGTGACCTGGACGTCGGGGAAGCGCTGCTTCACCAGGGCCAGGGCGCGGGGGACGAGCGTCGCGGAGCTCGACGGGAACGCCATGAGGCGCACCCGGCCGGCGCGTAGGCCGGCGATCGCGGCGACCTCTTCCTCTGCGGCGTCGAGGGCGGCGAGGACGGCCACGGCGTGGCGGGCCAGCACCTGCCCGGCCTCGGTGAGGCGGACGTTGCGGCCGACGCGTTCGACCAGGACGGTGCCGGTGCGCTGCTCGAGCCGACGGACCATCTGCGAGATGGCGGGCTGGGAGTAGCCGAGGGAGAGGGCGGCGCCCGTGAAGCTTCCCTCGTCGGAGATGGCCTTCATGACCCGCAGGCCGGCAGCGTCGATCATGCATCGAGCATAACGTGTGGTTATCGCAATTCAGTAGTTGATGAGGCAATCGTGATGAGTGCGTGTCCTCGTGTCGCCCGGGGCCTGTGGACAGAGGGGTGGCCGAAACGGACGAAATCCGTAGAATCCATGCGATCGGCCGCCTCATCCGTGGCCGTTCCGTGGACGGCAAGGGGGAGTGACGTGCGCTCACGACCGCTCTGGTGCGTGATGGCGATGGTGCTCGGGGGAGCACTGGTCGCCGGCTGCAGCGACGGTGGCGATCTCGCCACCAGGGACGACGTCGTCGGCCCGGCGACGATCGAGCTCGTCGACGAGCGAGCCCGCTCGCTCCTCGTCTGCGTCCTCGTCGTCCGCAGCCCGTCGTCGTCAGCGACCGTTGCCGTTCCCCGCGCCGCGACGACAAAGCACCCCAGAAGGCGCCGAGGCCTTCGCGAAGTTCTACCTCGCAGAGCGTCGAGTGAGGTCGTACTGGTGACGGAGGACTCCGACGATCGCGGCTCTGGTCGCTGCCGACTGTCACGCCTGCAGGGCTGCGTGGCAGTCGTCGACTGCGGCGGCAGAAGGGCAGCACGCAGGACAGGGGCCCATTCCAGCCAGCGCTCGATCTGGGTTCCGGTCCGCAACGTTCAGCCCAACGCGACGGCAGATCGCATCGTCGTGGACGTGCTCGGCATCGAGCAGGCCGGTCCGGATTGTGGATGCATCCGGCGCGACGGTGCGCGACCACGACCGAAGAGGCCTCGGGACATGTTCGACCGTTGCCTGGACGTCGGACGGGTGGAAGATCGCGGACATCGTGGTCGGTCAAGAGACTTCGAGGGCGCCTGAGTTGCGGTCGCGTCGCTGCAGGGTCTGGCCGGATCGCGGCGCTGCATGAGCACGGCCTTGCCACGGCAGCGAATCGCTGGTCCGCGATGGCGGCTGCGGCTCGCTCACAGCCGCGATGACCGACGACGGAATCACGGCGAGGTGCTTCGACGGTGACGCCAGGAGGACCGGTCGGCGCTGATCGGCATAGCGCGAGTCGACGGCAGCTGCCTCGACAGGACGAGCAAGACACGTGTACCGGTCGTGCTGGCGTGCAAGCCGCTCGCATCCCGACACCGTGGCCGGCGAGGCGACCAACTGCTCCTACGCCATGACGGCGTGCTCGCTTCCGCAATCCGCCGTCGGACGAGATCTTCGTACTGGGTGCAGTCCGACCTCGTGCCGCCGCGAATGCCCCGTGGACCACCGTGGACTCGCTTGCGGCCTCGACGACGCCCCATCCCGGCGTCCCTGGCTCCGCCGGCGATCCCGACGATGGGCCAGATCCAGACGGCGTTCAAGCAGCTGCCGTTCTCCAAGCCGTCGGGTCACGATCCAGCCGGCCGGCAACGTCACCCTGGTCAACCTGCCGACCTACTACCGCGCCGACGTGGCCCGATGACGACGGCCTGCAGCCCGGCGAGGTCAGCACGCCGGTCAAGCTGCTCTCGTGGTCGGTGGAGTTCAAGATCGCCGCCACGCTCGTACGAGTTCCACTACGGCGACGGCAGCACCAGTGGCGAGGTCACCGACGCCGGCGGGGTCTACCCGGACGGGAGGATCCGCCACACCTACAGCAGCGACCCACGCAGGCCGCGAAGGTGACGGTCGACTCCAGGCTGACCGGCCAGTACCGCGTCAACGGCGGACGCCTGGACCGACATCAACGCCGTTGCCGACCTCCAGAACGAGCCGGTCACTACCTCTCCAGGTCCGGGAGGCCGAGGCCCGGCTCGTCGACCACTGAGCCAGTCGGGGCCACCGTCGGGGCTACAGGCGACGCGCCACCCCGGCGCCAGCGCGGGAGCCATCCTGGCGCGATCCGCAGGACCGGCCGCGGGCGATCGTGTGACGACCGGTCGGGTGTCCGTGGCGTCTGGTTACATCGAGACCACGATGCATCCCGAACCCACCGCCACGAGCCATGCCGCAGCCGAGCGCCCGAGGCGCCGGACGGGCGAGCGCCACTGGGCCGACGCCGTCGCCGGTCCGTCGGGCCGCGCGTCACGGCAGCGCGCTGTGCCTGTCCGGCGGGGGCTACCGTGCCGCCCTGTTCCACCTCGGCGCGACACGACGGCTCGACGAGCTCGGCATCCTCGCCTCGCTGAGGACCGTCAGTGGGGTGTCCGGTGGCTCGCTCGTCGCGCAACCTGCTCGCCGACCCCCGACTCGCAGTTCCCGGTCGAGCCGCAGGCAGGCAGCCGTCGTGGGCTTCGAGGACTGCGTCGCCGACGCCGTTGCGGCAGCTCACCTCCCGCAACATCCGCACCGCTGCCTTCCTCGCGAAGCTCAAGCCGCAGACAACTGGTCAGCGCCCGACGCAGCGATCCGGGCGCTCGCGGACGAGCTCCGGCCGAGGCCGTCCGTGGTGGTCGATCCGTTGGCGTGCAACGCAATGGCGCGCCCGGCCATCATCACCGGCGCGACCGAGATCGGCTACGGCGTCGACTGGGTGTTCGAGGGACCGACTGCCCACCAGCCGCGCGGCACGGGTCGGCGACTACCGCCCGGGGTATGCCGCGTGGCCGCCGGCTGCGCTGCGCCTCGCCGACGTCGTGGCGGCCTCCTGCGCGTTCCCGCCGTTCTTCGCCCCGATGGTGCTTCGACGGTGAGGGGATGCAGGCTGCGCGGTGGCCACCGAGGTCTGGAGTCGCCGGAGGAACGTCAGCGCATCCTCCGTCACATCCGCCTCACGGACGGCGGGGTGTACGACAACCTCGGTCTGGAGCCAGTCTGGAAGTCCCACCACACCGTGCTCGTCAGCGACGGGGGAGGCGTGTTCCGCGCCCGCACCGAGCGCACCATCCACGGCCGGACGCTGCGCATCCTCGGCATCGCCACGAGTGGTGGCCAGTCCGTGCGCAGCCGGTGGCTTCAGGCCGGCTACCACCGCGGCGTCCTCGACGGCACCTCGTGGGCGCTCGACACCGCTGCGCCGGCGGTGCTACCCGCGGGAGGTCACCGAGCTGATCAACGCCGTCCGCACCGACCTCGACGCCTTCACGACGCAGGAGCAGCAGGTCCTCGAGCGACACGGCTACCTGTTGGCCGAGGCCCAGGTCCGGGCCCATGCCCCGGAGCTGGTCACCCGCGACGTCCCTGCCGTACCGCCCCATCCCGAGGTCGCCGACCCGGCAGTGGCCGCGACGGCACTGCGGGACTCCGCGGTCCGGACCCTCCTCGGCGCAGGTGAGGGAGCGCCGAGCGCGCTCGACGCACGCCCCACGTAACCTGTGGTGGTGACCGAGGCGACCCGTGTGAGCGAGCTGTCCGACCTGGCACGCCGTGGTCGACCTCCTCGCCCACGGCAACGTGCTCACCCTGACCGGAGCCGGCATCTCCACCGAGTCGGGCATCCCGGACTACCGCGGACCCGACGGCAACCGGCGCGTCACGCCGATGCAGTACTCCGAGTTCGTGGCGTCCTCGGCGGCGAGGCAGCGCTACTGGGCGCGCAGCTACGTCGGGTGGCAGCGCTTCAACCTGGCCCGCCCGAACGCCGGCCACGAGGCGGTCACCCGGCTGCAGCGCAGCGGACACCTCGGCCCGGTCATCACCCAGAACGTCGACGGCCTCCACCAGCAGGCCGGCGCCCAAGAGGTGACCGAGCTGCACGGCGCGCTGGCCAGGGTCGTGTGCCTCACCTGCGGCGACCGCTCCAGCCCGCTGGGACCTCGACGAGCGGATGCGGCTCGCCAACCCCTCCTTCGAGGTCACGAGCAACGAGATCCGTCCCGACGGCGACATCGCGCTCAACGACCTCGACGTCCGCGGGTTCACCGTGCCGCTGTGCCTGGTCTGCCGGCACGACACCCTCAAGCCGGACGTCGTGTTCTTCGGTGAGTCGGTGCCAAAACCTTTGGTGGGGCACTGTTTCCAGCTCACCGAGGACGCCGACGCGCTCCTCGTCCTCGGGTCGAGCCTGAAGGTCATGAGTGGCTACCGGTTCGTTCGCCGGGCGGCCGCACGCGGCATACCGGTCGTCATCATCACGCGTGGGGCGACCCGCGGTGACGGGGAGGCCACCGTGCAGGTCGACGCACCGCTCGGGCCCACCCTCACCGAGCTGGTCAGCCGGTTGGACGCCTAGCCACCAGCACGGCATCGATCGCGTTCCCGGCCTCGGTCGGGCGCACCACCTCCTCGCACCGCTCGACCTCCAGCTCGGCCGAAGCGGTCCGCAGCTCCTCGAGCGTGTGCAGCAGCGCCGCGTCCGACGGGCCGCCCACGCCCTCCGTGAGGTTGCGCAGCGCGTGACCGACCAGGACCAGCGCTCCGCCGGGCGCGAGCCAGCGCGTGGCCCGCGACAGGACGTCCTCGGGCAGGTGCAGGTAGGCGAGGAGGATGAGGTCGTACGACGTGCTCTCGGGTGGCTGCCACGACCGCGCGTCGGCCACGACCCAGTCCACGTGCAGGCCACGGCTGCTCGCCTCCGCCTCACCCTTGCCGAGCCCCACGGCGGAGAAGTCGACCGCGGTGACCTGCCAGCCGAGCGAGGCGAGCCAGATCGCGTGGCGCCCCTCGCCTGCACCGAGGTCGAGGGCTCGACCGCCACGCCCGCCCGGGCCCGCCCGGTCGGGTCTCCACCCTCCGACGATCCGTTCGACCTCGGCGTTCGGGCTGGCGCTCCACACCCGGTCGCTCGCTGCATACCGCTCGTCCCACATGCGCTGCCGGTCGGTCATCCCCCTAGCATCGCCGATATGAGCGCAGCCGCCACCGTCCGCGACGCCACCACCACGGACCTGCCCGCGATGGCGGCCATCTACGACGAGCAGGTGCGCACGTCGGTGGCGACGTTCGACACCGAGCCGCGCGGCACCACGTACCTCGGCGACAAGCTCGCGAACGCCGGCGGCAGCGACCTCGTCGTCGTCGCCGATCGCGACGGCGAGGTGCTCGGCTACGCCTTCTCCGGACCCTTCCGTCCCCGGCCGGCCTACGACGGCACCAAGGAGGTGTCGGTCTACCTCGCCGCGCAGGCGCGCGGACTCGGCCTCGGTTCCCTCCTGTATGGCGCGCTGCTCGCCCGCCTCGACGGCCTTCGCCGAGGTGCACACCCAGGTGGCGGTGATCGCCCTACCCAACGACGCGAGCATCGCGCTGCACCGACGGCACGGCTTCGTCGAGGTCGGGGTGCTGCGCGAGGTCGGGCGCAAGTTCGACCGCTGGGTCGACACTGCGTGGTACCAGCGCCGTGGTGGCCCTGCGACGTCCGGCTGAGCCCGGAATGGCCTGAACGACCACTGGCGTGTCGGACGGTTCTGTTGGCACGCTCGACGGGTCACGGTGTCGAGCCGCACGAAAGACCACGCAAGGAGGCCGGTATGGGAGCAACCGGGACGGGCGCCTTCGAGAACGACGACGCGCTGGACTTCCTCGACGCCCTCCAGGAGGCGGAGCCGCACGAGCGTCGAGCGAGGGTGGAGCACGCGATGGGACGAGTCGTCCGGTCGCGCGCCTACATCGAGGCACCAGACATGGCGGAGGCGATCGCTGCCGCTGTGGTCGTCGCTGCGAGTGACGACTTCGAGAGCGCGATCCGTGAGCCCTACCTGCCGCGGTGGATCGAGGACGAGCCGATCGAGGTCGACGAAGGCCTGGAGGACCTCGCGACCCAGGCCTTGCACCGGGCCCTGCGTCCCGAGGACAACGAGTGGTGGGAGCTGTGGGACGAGGCCAGGGCGACCGACGACATCACCGAGCGGCTGGGGCGGTACCTCGAGACGCTCGGCGACTGACGTCGCCCAACGGACCGAGGTTCGCCAGGCCATCACAGCCACCCACCGGGCCGAAGCCGGGTGGGTGACCGCGGGTCACGACAGGTGCTGGGGCTCCGGGGTCTTCTTGTGGCCCCAGTCCGAACCCGTGGCGTGCTGCGAGGTGCCCTCGCCCTCCGCCGAGGAGCTGTCCGCCGCACCTGCGGCCGGGGTCAGGGAGATGACCACCGACTTCGAGGTCGGCGTGTTGCTCCCGTGGCGGTCGAGTCCAGCGGCACCAGCGGGTTGGTCTCGGGGTAGTAGGCCGCGGCCGACCCGCGGGGCGTGTCGTACGCGACGATGCGGAACCCGTGCACGCGACGGATGATCTCGTCGTCGTCCCACCGGGTCGTGATGTCGACGAGCTCCCCGTCCGCGAAGCCGAGCGCTGCGATGTCGTCGGGGTGCACGAACACGACCCGGCGGCCGCCCTCGATGCCGCGGTAGCGGTCGCTCAGGCCGTAGATCGTGGTGTTGAACTGGTCGTGGCTGCGCAGCGTCTGCAGCAGCAGGTGGCCCTCGGGCACCTGCAGCGACCTCGATCGGCGAGACGACGAACTCCGCCTGCCCGGACTTCGTCTCGAACGTCCGGGTGTCGCGCGGCGGGTGCGGCAGCACGAAGCCGCCGGGCTGGTGCGACGTTGACCTCGTAGTCCTCGCAGCCCGGCGACGACGCGCGAGATGTGGTCGCGGATGACGCCGTAGTCGTCGCGCATCGCCGCCCAGTCGATGCCGTGCCGGTCGCCGAGCGTCGCCTCGGCGATGCCGGTGACGATCGCGACCTCGGAGCGCAGGTGCGGGCTGGCCGGCTCGAGCGGACCGCGCGACGCGTGCACCGAGCAGATCGAGTCCTCGACCGATGATCGAACTGCGCACCGCCGGCCTGGACGTCCTTCTCGGTGCGTCCCATGGTCGGCAGGATCAGCGCGGTGTCGCCGCAGACGAGGTGCGAGCGGTTGAGCTTGGTCGAGATCTGCACGGTCAGTCGCGCGCCTTGCGCATCGCCTCGACCGCGACGTCGGTGTCGGGCGACGGCCTGCACGAAGTTGCCGCCGAGGCCGATGAAGACGTGGGCCTTGCCGTCGCGCATCGCCCGGATGCGAGTCGACGGTGTCGAGCCCGTTCTCGCGCGGCGGGTCGAAGCCGAACTCCTTCTGCAGCGCGTCGAGGAAGTGCGCCGGCGGACGCTCCCAGATGCCCATCGTGCGGTCGCCCTGGACGTTGGAGTGGCCGCGGACCGGGAACAGGCCCGCGCCGGGCTTGCCGATGTTGCCCTGCGCGAAGGCGAGGTTGACGACCTCCTTGATCGTCGCGACGGCGTTGCGGTGCTGCGTCAGGCCCATCGCCCAGCAGAAGACGGTGCGCGTCGGAGTCGCGCAGCATCTCGGCGGCCTCGGTGATCTGCTGCGCGGCTGACAGCCCGGTCGCGTCTCGACGACCTGGTCCCAGTCGACGGCGCGGACGTGGTCGCGCCCACTGCGTCGAAGCCCGTCGTGTGCCGCTCGATGAAGTCGTGGTCGAGCGCGTCCCACTCGACCAGCAGCGAGCCGATGGCCTGGAAGAGCGCCAGGTCGCCGTTGATCTTGATCGGGCAGGTGCAGGTCGGCGATGCTCGGTGCCCGTGCCCGACGACGCCGCGCGGCATCTGCGGGTTCTGGAAGTCGTGCAGCCCGGCCTCGCGCAGCGGGTTGATCGCGATGATCTTGGCGCCGTTGCGCTTGGCGATCTCGAGCGCCGACAGCATGCGCGGGTGGTTGGTGCCCGGGGTTCTGGCCGGCGATGACGATCAGCGTCGGCGCTGGTAGACGTCGTCGATGCGTGACGCTGGCCTTGCCGATGCCGATCGACTCCGCCAGCGCGATGCTCGTCGACTCGTGGCACATGTTCGAGCAGTCGGGCAGGTTGTTGGTGCCGTAGCGCGCGGACGAACAGCTGGTAGGCGAACGCGGCCTCGTTGGAGGCGCGGCCGGAGGTGTAGAAGATCGCCTCGTCGGGGGTGGCGAGCGCGCTGCAGCTCGCTCGCCGATGAGTCGCGAACGCCTCGTCCCACTCGATCGGCTCGTAGTGCGTGCCGCCGGGCCGCTTGACCATCGGGTGGGTGATGCGGCCCTGCTGGCCGAGCCAGTACTCGTCGTGCGCGTCGAGCTCGGCGATGCTGTGCCGGGCGAAGAACTCCGGCGTGGCGCGGTCGTGCGTGGCCTCCTCGGCGACGGCCTTGGCGCCGTTCTCGCAGAACTCCGCGGCGTGCCGGTGCTCGGGGTCGGGGTCGGGCCAGGCGCAGCTCATGCAGTCGAAGCCGTCGGCCTGGTTGAGCTTGAGCAGCGTCTGCGCGGTCCGCTTCGACGCCCATGTGGTCCAGCGACCGCTTCATCGACACCGCGACGGCCGTCGGCCCCGCCGCGTGGTCCTCCTGGCCGCTCGACCTTCAGGTCCGCCTCGGAGTAGTCGCTCTCGTCGTGCTTGGCCGTCATTGATCCTCGTTCTCGCGTGCGTGGCCGCCCTGGCGAGAAGGACGTGCGCCTGACTCGGTGACCGTACCCACCGCACGCCGAACCATGCGCACCGGGCGGTGCACGGTCGACGAAGAACCCGAGGGCCGCCGGCGGGGGTCGGTCCGCCGGCGGCCCTCGGGGGGCTTCAGACGCGGCGCAGGACCGCGGTGACCTTGCCGAGGATCGTCGCGTGGTCGCCGTCGATCGGCTCGAAGGCCTCGTTGTGCGGCATCAGCCAGACCTTGCCGTCCTTGCGCTTGAACGTCTTCACGGTCGCCTCGTTGTCGAGCATCGCCGCGACGATGTCGCCGTTGTCGGCGTTCGGCTGCTGCCGCACGACGACCCAGTCGCCGTCGCAGATGGCGGCGTCGATCATCGACTCACCGACGACCTGGAGCAGGAACAGCTGCCCCTCGCCGACGATCTGGCGGGGGAGCGGGAAGACGTCCTCGACGGTCTCCTCGGCGAGGATCGGCACACCGGCGGCGATGCGACCCAGGACGGGGACGTAGGAGGCCTCGGGGCGCCGGTCGTTGACGCCCGTCTCGTCGAAGACCGCGGTCTCGTCCTCGACGCTGGCGCCACCGCGGTAGCCCCGCATGTCGGCGGTCGCGTCGGGGGACACGACCTCGATCGCGCGGGGACGGTTGGGGTCGCGGCGCAGGAACCCCTTGCGCTCGAGCGTGGAGAGCTGGTGCGCCACCGAGCTGGGGGAGGTGAGCCCCACGGCCTCACCGATCTCGCGCAGGCTCGGCGGGTAGCCACGGCGGTCGACCGAGTTGCGGATGACCTCGAGGACCCGTCGCTGGCGGACGGTCAGCCCGTCGCCGCGATCACGGTCGGGCAGCTCCTTGACGTTGTCCTCGCTCATGCCGGCTCCTCGTTTGCGCAGGTCAGGTGGCGTATGCCGTGGTGCGTCGTTCGTGTGACAGGTGGGGCTGTCAGTGGCCTCTGATGTGCTTGAGGCATGAACACAGCGTATGGCGTTCGAACGCCAGTGCCAAACATGTGTTCGAGGCGTGTCTTGTCCAATTCGAACATGCGTGCTAGAAATCAGTCCAGAGAAGCTTCGCACACCCGTTCGAAGAGCCTCGGACACCTGACCACCACGGAGGACCAGATGAGTGCAGCAGTTGCTTGGGACGTCGCCACCGCACCCGTGCGGATGCCGGTTCGCCCGGTGCGCCCCCAGCTCGTCTCGGTGCCCACCGGTGAGGACGTCGTCATCCGCCCCGCGGCGCCCGTGCGGCTCACCCGTGCGGGCCGTCTGGCGGTCACGTCGACGGTCGCGCTGCTCGGCGTGGTGCTGGCCACCAGCCTGCTTTCGGGCGGCGCCGAGGCAGCGGTCATCGACCACTCCACAACGGTCCAGGCGGGGCAGACCCTGTCCGAGGTCGCTGCGGCCCAGCTGCCCCAGCTGCCGATCGCGGAGGGCGTCGCGCGCATCCAGCTGGCCAACGACCTGGCCGGTTCCGACGTGCACGCCGGTCAGAGCCTGCTCATCCCTGCGGTGGGCTGAGCCCCACCGTCTGCGTGGGAGGGTGAAGCGTCGCCCAGACCCTAGTGGGCGGCGAGCTTCGGCAGGGCCTTGACGGCCTTGATGTGGCGGTACTTCACGGCCCCGGTGGTCGTGGCGTTGCGGATCGCCTCGTAGTCGACGAGGGCGGGTGTGGTCGGCTGGGCGAGGGCGAGCGACGTGGAGTAGTAGGCGATTCCGCCCTGCATCCGATACGTCACCCCCTTGGTCGTCTTCAGCATCGTGCTGTCCGCGGGGGTCGCGAGCATCCGGCTGTAGGCGCCGCCGGACCCCGCCTTGTCGATGGCGTTCTGGTCGACGTCGGTAAAGGACTTCGCGCCGCCGACGTTGGCCCACGCAGAGACGAAGACCGGTGCCCCACCGACGATCTCGTAGACCTCGCCGCGCTGGGCCCCCCTGATGAAGGTGCCCTCGGCCAGACGGGTGGGCAGCGTCGCCAGGGCGGTCGACGAGATGTCCATGGTCGGCTTGGCCCCACCGAACGCGGTCCAGGTGCTCACATAGACGGGGGTGCGCCCCACGAGCCGGTACACCTGGCCGGTCTCACGCACCCGGATGAAGCTCCCGGACTTCGGTGGCTGGTAGCTCTGGTCCTTGAAGTGGATGAAGTTGCTGGGCCAGTTGCGGTCACCGTTGTAGACCCGCCAGCGCGAGGAGTAGCCGCCGCCCCAGGAGGAGTCGGAGATGACGAGGTAGGCGGAGGTCACCTCCTCGACGTAGCCGACGTGGCCGGCGCTCGGCGCGTAGGCGCTGCCGTAGTTCCACTGCGCCACCGCGCCCGTCCGGGGAGTCCGGTCGACGCGGTACCCGCGAGCCCGAGCGCTCGAGGCCCAGGCCCCTCCGTTGCCCATCGTGCTCTGCTGCTTCACGCCGTTGCGGGACAGCCGGTAGGCCACGTAGTTGACGCAGTTGTTGCCCGAGGCGTTGACCGGGTACCCCCAGACCGAGCGCCCGGCATACCCGCTGAACGAGACGCACCCCGTCGAGTACTGCTTGCACTCCCTCACCATGCCGGCGGCCTGTGCGTGCTGGGGCGCGGTGACGGCAACGACGCTCATCCCCAGGAGGGTGACGACGCCGGTGCGAACAAGGCGGGGGAGCAGTCGGGAACGCAGCATGACTTCCTGAGGGGGTGGGGGGCAGGACGGCGCCCGGAGGCGCGAGCGGCGCGACCATCGGCGGACGTGGCGGCGCAACCGGTCCAGAGTGCCGGGCCGATGTCCGGATTGTCAGGCAGACCTACGAAGTCCACCTCTGTAATTCGGAGCCTGCGTCCGGGGTGCCGAGCGGCCCGGGGTGTGGCATCGTCGTCCCAGGCTCGAGTGCACGGGAGTGACGATGGATGCGAAGCGGATGTTCTTGTCCTGGCCGGTGGTGCGGCAGGTCCGTTCCGGTGACCTGTTGGGCCGTGGGCCTGCGGTCACCTCCGAGAAGACCCGCACCCTGGAGCCTCGGACCGTCACGGCCGACCGGGTGGTGCAGAGCGTGTGTCCCTACTGCGCGGTCGGCTGCGGTCAACGGGTCTTCGTCAAGGACGAGCGCGTCGTGCAGATCGAGGGCGACCCGGACTCGCCCATCTCGCGGGGTCGCCTCTGCCCCAAGGGGTCTGCCAGCGAACAGCTGGTCAACAGCCCCGGCCGCCAGACGAAGGTGCTCTACCGGCGGCCCCACGGCACCGAGTGGGAGCCGCTGGACCGCGACACCGCCATCGACATGATCGCCGACCGGTTCATCGAGAGCCGGCGCAACGGCTGGCAGGACACCGACGAACACGGCCGGCCGTTGCGACGCACCATGGCCATCGCCTCGTTGGGGGGAGCGACCCTGGACAACGAGGAGAACTATCTGATCAAGAAGCTCTTCACCGCTGCCGGCGCCATACAGATCGAGAACCAAGCGCGTATTTGACACTCCTCCACGGTCCCCAGTCTGGGGTCCTCGTTCGGACGCGGCGGCGCGACGCAGCAGGTGCAGGACCTGGCCAACGCCGACTGCATCATCATCCAGGGCTCCAACATGGCCGAGTGCCACCCGGTCGGCTACCAGTGGGTGACCGAGGCTCGGCTCAAGGGCGCCAAGGTCATCCACATCGACCCGCGCTTCACGCGCACGTCTGCCACGGCTGACAAGCACGTGCCGATCCGGGCGGGCAGCGACGTCGTGTTCCTCGGCGCGCTGATCAACCACATCCTCGCCAATGACCTGTACTTCAAGGAGTACGTCGTCGCGTACACGAACGCGGCCACCATCGTCAGCGACGAGTTCAAGGACACCGAGGACCTCGACGGGCTGTTCTCCGGCTACGACGAGAAGCTCGGCAACTACGACCCGTCGAGCTGGGCGTACGCCACGGAGGGCGAGGGACCCGACGACTCCACGGGCACCATCGGCGGACCTGCGGCTGGTCACGAGCACGGGCACAGCACGTCCGAGCGTTCCGCCGGCGACGAGCACGGATCAGGTGGCCCGGCGCTGGAGCACGCGCGGGTCAAGCGCGACGAGACCCTGCAGGACCCCAACACGGTCTTCCAGATCCTCAAGCGGCACTACTCGCGCTACACGCCGGAGATGGTGGCCGACGTCTGCGGGGTGAGCGTCGACGACTTCCACTACGTCGCCAAGGCCCTCACCGAGAACAGCGGCCGCGACCGTACGTCGGCGTTCTGCTACGCCGTCGGCTGGACCCAGCACACCCTCGGGGCCCAGTTCATCCGCACAGCCGCCATCATCCAGCTGCTGCTGGGCAACATGGGACGTCCCGGCGGCGGCATCATGGCGCTACGCGGCCACGCCAGCATCCAGGGCTCGACCGACATCCCCACTCTCTACAACATCCTTCCCGGCTACCTCGCCATGCCGATGGTCGGCAACCACGACACGTGGGACGACTATGTCGCGGCCATCGCCAACAAGGCGCAGAAGGGCTTCTGGGCCAACGCCGACGCGTATGCCGTGAGCCTGCTCAAGGCGTGGTGGGGCGACGCTGCGACGAAGGAGAACAACTGGGCGTACGACTACCTGCCCAGGCTCACCGGTGCCCACGGCACCTACCAGACGACGATGGCCATGAAGGACGGCGAGGTCGAGGGGTACTTCCTGCTCGGGCAGAACCCCGCTGTCGGGTCCGCCCACGGACGGATGCAGCGCCTGGCCCTGGCCGAGCTGAAGTGGCTCGTGGTGCGCGACCTCAACATGATCGAGTCGGCGACGTTCTGGAGGGACGCGCCCGAGATCGCCACTGGTGAGCTGGAGACCGAGAAGATCGGCACCGAGGTCTTCTTCCTGCCACCTGCATCGCACGTCGAGAAGGCAGGCTCGTTCACCCAGACCCAGCGGCTCCTGCAGTGGCGGCACAAGGCAGTCAACCCGCCGGGTGACTGCCAGAGCGAGCTGGAGTTCTTCTTCGAGCTCGGCAAGCGGATCCGGGACAGGCTGGCAGGCTCCGACGACCCGCGCGACCGGCCCCTGCTCGACCTCACCTGGGACTACCCGCTCGATGAGGACGGCGAGATCAGCGGCGAGGCGGTCCTGCGGGAGATCAACGGGCAGCACCTGTCCGGTGAGCGGGCCGGCGAGCTGGCCGACATGTACACCGACCTCAAGGCCGACGGCTCGACGAGCTCCGGGTGCTGGATCTACTCCGGTGTGTACGCCAAGGGCGTCAACCGCGCGGCCAACCGCAAGCCGGGTCGCGAGCAGAGTCCCGTCGCGCAGGAGTGGGGTTGGGCGTGGCCCGACAACCGCCGCATCCTCTACAACCGCGCCTCGGCTGACCCCGAGGGCAAGCCGTGGAGCGAGCGCAAGAAGTACGTGTGGTGGGACGAGGAGAACCAGACCTGGACCGGGCTCGACACCCCGGACTTCGTCAAGACCAAGGCGCCGTCGTACCGGCCAGAACCGGGCACGGGCGGACCTGACGGCCTCGCCGGCGACGACCCGTTCGTCATGATGGCCGACGGAAAGGGCTGGCTGTTCGCGCCGAAGGGCATGCTCGACGGCCCGCTCCCGACGCACTACGAGCCACAGGAGTCCCCGGTCCAGAACCCGCTCTACGGCCAGCAGAGCAACCCGGCCAGACGCGTGTTCCCCCGCAAGGACAACCTGTGGAGCCCGTCCGGCACGACACCGGGTTCGGAGGTCTACCCCTTCGTCTTCACCACCTACCGGCTGACCGAGCACCACACGGCCGGTGGCATGAGCCGGTGGCTGCCCTACCTGGCCGAGCTGCAGCCCGAGTTCTTCTGCGAGGTCTCGCCCGAGCTCGCCGAGGTGCGCGGCCTGGTCAACGGCGGCTGGGCGACGCTGGTCTCGGCGCGGGCCGCGATCGAGGCACGGGTCCTGGTCACCGAGCGCATGACCCCGCTGGTCATCGGCGGCCGGACCCTGCACCAGATCGGGCTGCCCTACCACTGGGGCGTGGGCAAGGAAGCCATCGTCTCCGGTGACAGTGCGAACGACCTGCTCGGTGTGGCCCTCGACCCCAACGTGCAGATCCAGGAGTCCAAGGTGGGCTCGTGCGACATCCAGCCCGGACGCCGGCCCGAGGGCGAGGCGCTGCTGCGCCTGGTCCACGACTACCAGTCCCGTGCAGGAGTGACCGTGGAGACCTCCAACCAGCTCAAGACGACCGAGGACGGCACCTGATGGGTTTCTGGCACAACCAGCTGACCGGCCCGACCGACCCCGCGCGCGACGCGGGGTGGGAGGACGAGCAGCCACGCAAGGGGTTCTTCACCGACACCTCGATCTGCATCGGCTGCAAGGCCTGTGAGGTCGCCTGCAAGGAGTGGAACGCGATCCCCGCCGACGGCGATCTCGACCTCCTGGGCTCGTCCTACGACAACACGGGGTCTCTCGGAGCGAGCACCTGGCGCCATGTCGCGTTCGTCGAGCAGTCCAGCGACCGCATCGAGCAGGCGAGGGAGTCCGGGCGCAAGCTCGTCGACCTGGGGATGCCCGCGGTGGGGGCACCTGCCGCCGCCCGCGCCCCCGCTGCGGTCGGGGCGGCGTCGGGCACCCCGGACGTCGACCAGGCCCTGGCGGCCCGCGAGCTGGGCACGGTGCCCGACTTCCGCTGGCTCATGTCGTCCGACGTGTGCAAGCACTGCACCCACGCCGCCTGCCTGGACGTGTGCCCCACCGGCGCGCTCTTCCGCACGGAGTTCGGCACCGTGGTCGTCCAGGACGACGTGTGCAACGGGTGCGGCTACTGCGTGGCGGCCTGCCCCTTCGGCGTGATCGAGCGGCGCGAGGGCGAGGACACGGTCAAGAACGTCGGCGTCGCCCAGAAGTGCACCCTGTGCTACGACCGCATCGGGCACGACCAGACGCCCGCGTGCGCGCAGGCCTGCCCGACCACCTCGATCAAGTTCGGCGACCTGTCCGAGATGCAGGCGCAGGCCCAGGAACGCGTGGCGACGTTGCACGACAACGGTTTCACCGAGGCGCGGGTCTACGGCGGCAACAGCCACGACGGGGTCGGCGGCACCGGCTCGGTCTTCCTCCTGCTCGACGAGCCCGAGGTCTATGGCCTGCCGCCGGACCCCGTTGTCACCACGGCCGCCCTGCCGGACATGTACCGCAAGGCCGGTATGGCGGCGCTGGCGATGCTCGCGATGGCGGCGGGCGCGTTCGTGGGAGGCCGCAAGTGACCGTCAACCCGTTCGACGCGGACCGTCCGCCAGAGCTTGCCCGTGGTGGTCGTCGACGCAAGGGCGGCGGCGGGCGACGCGACGAGTCGCTCATGGTGCCGGACGTGAAGTTCGACAGCTACTACGGCCGTCAGGTCGTCAAGCCCGCCCCGTGGGAGGCCGACATCCCGGCCTACATCTTCCTCGGCGGTCTCGCCGCAGGCTCCGGTCTGCTCGGGTCCGGTGCCGCGGCGCGGGGACTGCCCACGCTGCGCCGCAACAGCCGGTATGCCGCTATCGCCGCCGTCGCTGCCGGCGGGCTCGCCCTGGTGCGCGACCTCGGCAAGCCGAGCCGGGCGCTGAACATGATGCGCACCGTCAAGCTCACCTCGCCGATGTCGGTCGGCTCCTGGATCCTGTCGGCGTTCGGGGCGTTCGCCGGGCTGGCGGTCGCCACCGAGGCCGGTCGCCACCTCGTTGATGACGACTCCACCCTCGGACGGGTGCGGCGGGTCGCCGATCCCGTTGCAGCAGTGGGTTCCGCGTTCTTCGCGCCGCCGCTCGCGGCATACACCGCCGTCCTGCTGGCCGACACTGCGACCCCGACGTGGCACGAGTCCTATCGCGAGCTGCCCTTCGTCTTCGTGGGGTCGGCCAACGCGGCGGCCGCCGGGTTGGCGCTGCTCACCACGCCGTCCACCGAGACCGGCCCGGCGCGCAAGCTGGCCGTCGTCGGTGCCGCAGTCGAGTTCGCCGCGCTCGAGCGGATGGAGCGCACCATGGGCGAGGTCGTGGCGGAGCCGCTGCACCACGGCCAGGCCGGCACCCTGCTCAAGGCGAGCAAGATCCTCACCGTCGGAGGTGCTCTCGGTGCCGCCGTCTTCGGTGGCAACAGGGCTGCCGCCGCCGTGAGCGGGCTCGCGCTGATGGCCGGCTCGGTGTGCACACGTTTCGGAGTCTTCGAAGCGGGCATCCACTCCGCGAAGGACCCGCGCTACACGGTCACCCCGCAGCGCGAGCGACTCGAGCGTCGCAGGAACGAGGGGGTCACCCACGACTCCATCACCACGGGGCGTCCATGACGTCACAACACCCAGGAGGCACCATGAGCCAGACCCGCAGCGACGCGACCGAGGGAGTCACGGGCAACCGCTGGCTGATCCTCGTCGCAGGAGTGCTGGTGCAGCTGGCCATCGGGGCCGTGTACGCGTGGAGCGTGTTCTCCAAGGCGCTGCAGAGTGACCAGGCGTTCGGCTGGTCCAAGTCGCAGGCGACGGTCCCGTTCGAGGTCGCCATCGGCATGATCTTCATCGGCAGCTACATCGGTGGCCGGATCCAGGACCGGCGCGGGCCGAAGATCGTCGCGCTCACCGGTGGCGTCATCTACAGCGTCGGTGTCCTGCTGGCGTCGTTCGCCACCGGCAGCTCGTTCTGGCTGCTGGTGCTGGGTTACGGGATCATCGGTGGTTTCGGCCTGGGCATGGCCTACATCGTGCCGATCGCCATGCTGCAGAAGTGGTTCCCCGACAAGCCGGGCCTCATCACGGGCATCGCGGTGGCCGGCTTCGGTTTCGGTGCCGTGATCACGGCACCCGTCGGCCAGAGGCTGATCAGCAGCACCCCTGACATGCCGACCAAGGCGTTCCTTCCGCTCGGCATCGGCTACCTCGTGGCCATCCTCATCGGGGCCAGCCTGTTCCGGAACCCGCCGCAGGGCTACCAGCCCCCCGGCTTCCAGGCGCCGGTCGCGACGACCGACGGGCATGGCGCAGCTGAGGTGTCCGGCACGCGCGACTTCACCGCGAACGAGGCCTTGAGCACCCCGCAGTGGTACCTGCTCACCGCGATCCTGACCCTGAGCGTCGTCGCCGGCATCTCGCTGATCTCGGTCGCCGCTGGCAGCGCCACCGACATCACCGGGCTCTCCGCGGCGGGCGCTGCCACGCTGGTGGGTGTCCTCGGGCTGTTCAACGGGGCCGGTCGCGTGCTGTGGGGATGGCTGTCCGACCGGATCGGCAAGATGCCGGCGTTCATGGGCATCCTCGGCATCCAGGGTGTGTGCCTCCTGCTCATCCCGCACGCCTCGTCGGTGGCCATGTTCGCCGTCCTCGCGGCGCTGATCTACACCTGCTACGGCGGCGCGTTCGGCACCATGCCCTCCACGGCAGGGCGCTTCTTCGGGGTCAAGAACGCCGGGGCCATCTACGGCCTGATGCTCATCGGGTGGAGCATCGGCGGCATCGTCGGACCGTTGCTCATCTCCAAGCTCATCGGTGAGGACAAGGCCTACACGTTGGGCTTCACCGTCGTCGGCATCATCGCGCTGGCGGGGCTCGTGGTGCCGATGATCACCAAGAAGCCGGCCGCAGACCGGGCTCTCGCCGAGCGCGTCTGACCGACGAGTGGCCGAGGGTGCCTGCAGCGGCACCCTCGGTCACTCGCGGACGTCGGCGGGTCCGTCGTGAATCGGCAGGCCGGCCGCGACCCATGCTTCGACGCCACCCTCGAGGTCGGTGGCCCGGTGCAGGCCGATCGAACGCAGTGACGCTGCCGCGAGGCTGGAGCTGAACCCCTGCCGACAGACGACCACGACCACCCGGTCGAGGTCGTCCGCCTCGGGGATGCGCCACGGGCAGGTGGGATCCAGCCGCCACTCCAGCACGGTCCGGTCGATGACGATGGCCCCCGGCAGCTCGCCCTGCTGTGCGCGCTGGGTCGCCGTGCGGGTGTCGACGAGCAGGGCACCGTCCTGGAGCGCGGCCAGGACGGCCCGCGGATCCAGGCGGTGCATGCCCTCGCGCGCGGCGGCGAGGTGCCGGTCGACCGCAGCAGCGGTCTTTGGCACCGTCACCGGACCTGCAGGACGAACTCGCCGCGGGGGACGAACTCGCCCACCACGGGAGCCCCGGGGATCTCGCCCGCCAGCAGCAGGCCACCGCTGGTCTGGGCGTCGGCCAGCAGGATGAGCTCATCGTCGCTGACGCGCGCGTCGAGGTGGGGGCGCACCCAGTCGAGGTTGCGTCGGCTCCCGCCGGGCACGAACCCGTCGGCCAGCGACTGCCGGGCGCCGTCGAGGTAGGGGATGGCGGCGGCGTCGACCACGGCCGTGACCCCTGAGGCGCGCGCCATCTTGTACAGGTGCCCGAGCAGGCCGAACCCGGTCACGTCGGTCGCTGCCTCGATGCCGGCGGCGAGGGCGGCGACGGAGGCCGCCTCGTTGAGGGCAGCCATCGACTCGACCGCGTGGGGGAAGGACTCGCCGGTCGTCTTGTGGCGGTTGTTGAGGATGCCGACCCCCAGCGGCTTGGTCAGGGAGATGGGCGTCCCGGCGCGGGCGGCGTCGTTGCGCAGCAACCGGTCCGGGTCCCCGATCCCGGTGACGGCCATGCCGTACTTCGGCTCGGGGTCGTCGACGCTGTGGCCACCCGCGACGGGGCACCGCGCCAGCCGACCGACGTCCAGACCGCCGCGCAGCACCTCGGCCGCGAGCTCGAGCGGCAGCACGTCTCGCGGCCAGCCCAGCAGGTTGACGGCCACGACCGGCCGTCCTCCCATGGCGTAGATGTCGGAGAGCGCGTTGGCTGCCGCGATCCGTCCCCAGTCGTACGCGTCGTCGACGACCGGCGTGAAGAAGTCCGCGGTGGCGAGGACCGCCAGGTTGCCCTCGACCCGCACCGCTGCGGCGTCGTCCCCGTCGTCGAGCCCGACGAGCAGGTCGGGGGAGGTCATGCCCGTCAGGCCGCGGACCATGTCCTCGAGCTCACCGGGCGGGATCTTGCAGGCGCAGCCGCCGCCGTGGGCGAACTGCGTGAGGCGTGGGCGCGCAGCGGTGGTGGTCATGCAGCGACTGTATGTCGGTGCCCGGACGCCCGCACACGGCGTCGTGGCGTTACGGTGGGCCGCGGAGGTGTCAGGGTTCCTGGTGGTCCCCCCGGTCTTCAAAACCGGTGAGACCGAGCATCTCGGTCTGGCGGGTTCGATTCCCGTCCACCTCCGCCAGTCCCGCCCGTTCAGGAGGTCCGCCGCGTGCACGTGATCGCGACGGCCGGGCACGTCGACCACGGCAAGTCCGCTCTGGTCCGGGCGCTGACGGGCATCGAACCGGACCGTTGGGACGAGGAGCGGCGCAGGGGCCTGACGATCGACCTCGGGTACGCCTGGACGACCCTGCCGTCGGGGGACCGGGTGGCCTTCGTCGACGTGCCGGGCCACCAGCGGTTCATCGGCAACATGCTTGCAGGAGTGGGCCCTACCTCCGCGGTGCTCTTCGTGGTGGCTGCCGACGAGGGCTGGCGGCAGCAGTCGCAGGAGCACCTCGCCGCCGTCGACGCGCTGGGCATCCGGCACGGGCTCCTCGTGGTCACCCGCAGCGACCTCGCCGACCCCGAGCCGGCGCTGCTCGATGCCCGTGACCGGCTCGGCGCGACCAGCCTGGGCGAGGTCGACGCGGTGGCGGTCTCCGCACGCACCGGCGAAGGGATGCCCGCGCTCACCGACGCACTGGAGCGCCTCGTCGCCGGCCTGCCGGCGGCCGAGCAGGCCGGTCGCGTGCGGCTGTGGGTGGACAGGTCCTTCAGCATTCGCGGCAGCGGGACCGTCGTCACCGGGACCCTGGCGAGGGGAAGCATCGCGGTCGGGGACGAGCTCCAGGTCGGTGACCACCGAGCCCGGGTCCGCGGGCTCGAGTCCCTCGGCGAACCTCGCGACCGGGTCCACCCGGTGGCGCGCGTGGCGGTGAACCTGCGTGGCGTCGCTGCATCCGACGTCGCGCGTGGTGACCTGCTCCTCACCCCCGGTGCCTGGCGTATGGCGTCGGTGCTGGACGTGCGGGTGGGTGGTCAGTCCGCCGGTGACCTGCCGACCCACCTCAGCCTGCACGCGGGCACGGCCGCGGTGTCGGTCCACGTGCGGCCGCTTGCCGATGACACGGTGCGGCTGGCGCTGTCTACGCCGCTGCCCCTGGTCGCAGGGGACCGCCTCATCCTGCGCGACCCTGGTGCGCAACAGATCGTCGGTGGTGCCCTGGTGCTGGACGCAGACCCGCCGGAGCTGCGGCGCCGGGGAGCCGCGGCTCGACGGGGCGCGGAGCTCGCGTCGGCCACCGGCGTCCCGGACACGCTGAGGGAGGTCGAGCGTCGCGGCGCGATGCTCGTCGCGGACGCCGCCGCACTCGGCATCCCGGACGCGTCCGACAACGCGAAGGTCGTCAGGCGGGGCGCGTGGCTGGTGTCGGGGTCGGCGCTGCAGCGCTGGGCAGAGACCCTCACCAGTTGCGTGCAGCAGCAGGCGGCCGTCGAACCCCTCGAACCCAGCCTCACCATCGAGGCTGCGCGCCTGGCCGCCGGGGTGCCCGACCGGGCGCTGCTGCCGGAGGTCGTCGAGCGGGCGGGGCTGGAGCTCGACCAAGGACGCGTGTGGCTTCCCGGGGTGCGCGCCGCCATGGGCGCGGCCGAACGCGGGTTGCAGGAGCTGGAGGGACGACTGCGGCAGTCGCCCTTCGCCGCGCCCGAGCAGCCGGACCTGGCGGCAGCCGGGATCGGGCCGCGCGAGGTCGCCGCAGCCGTGCGGGCGGGGCGCCTCCTGAGGTTGCCCGACGGCGTCCTGCTCGCCCCCGACGCACCGGCCAGGGCCATGCGGGTGCTGGCGGGCCTGACCCAGCCCTTCACGCTCAGCGAAGCCCGGCAGGCGCTCGACACGACGCGGCGGGTGGCGGTGCCGTTGCTCGAGCACCTCGACGGCCGCGGCTGGACCCGGCGTGTCGACGGGTCGCACCGAGTGGTGGTGCGCTGACTCAGGGCTTGCCCTCGGTGAGCTCGAGGTCCCTGTCGAGGAAGTCCGCCAGGCGTCGTGCCGCAGCCCGCACGGCGAGGCGGCCGTCGCCGTCGACTCCGGGTGCCAGCCGGACGTCGACCTCGACGACGTCACGCTTCACGGTGCGCTTCCACACGCCGACGTTCTGCTGGTCGAGGACCACCTGCGCCCAGAACGGGTCGGGGTGCCCGGCGTGTGGATTGCCCGGGGCTGCGGGGAACGTCACCGCCGGGTAGCTCAGCACGACCTCGTCATAGACCGGGAACAGGTATGCCGCCGGGGCGTTCGGCCTGCGCCGGGGGACCACCGCGGGGTCGAACCAGTGCGGGACGCCGTCGACGTCAACGTGCTCGAGGCAGTCCCCGAGCTCGGCGAGCGCCGCCCTCGTGCCCGCGACCGTCAGCGAGGACCACCGCGTGAAGTCCTTGACGCTCGCCGGGCCGTGGCCGGCGAAGAACCTGCGGGCCAGCTCGCGGTGCGCGGCCTCCGAGTCGCCACTCGAGGGGGTGTTCACGTCGCGCTGGGAGGCCGGGATGAGCTCGTCGACCAGGGCGTAGGAGTGATGGACGCCCTTGACGGGGCCGGAGCAGACCAGGCCACGCAGCTCGGCGACGATGAGCAGGTGGCCGAGCTGTTCGCCCGGCTTGATGGGTGAGCTTCGTTCGACGAATGCTGCGCCCAGCTCGGGACGGGTGAGGAAGTGCATGTCCTGCAACAGTTCTGCGAGCAGGCCCAGCCCTTCGTCGAGCCGCTGCGGATCGTCGAGCCCGAGCTGACGGTGCCGTCCGGCCATGCCCGACAGCACCCGCGGCGAGGTCAGTGCCAGGATCCAGCGGAGGTCCTCACGGGCGACGAAGTGCCACGTGGGACGCAGGATGTGGGTGCGCACGAAGGTGCCGTCGTCGAGCTCGCGGCGTACCGCGCCATACGTGCTGCGACGCGTCCTCAGGCCGAGGGAGAAGAAGGCGTGGTCGCGCTCCTGGCTCTGGACGCAGGTGAGCAGGCGGACCGCGTCGCCGGCGCTGGGCAGCGGCGCCGACGAGAGGCGTTGCGTCGCGAGCCGCTGGGTCAGGACGTGCGCGGGATCCATGTCGACATCCTCTCCAACAGGGGCAGGTCAGGGGCGATGATGGACAGATGGAGCAGAGCGCGACCATCGACATCACGGCCCCTGTGGAGCGGGTGTGGGCGGTCCTGTCCGACGTCGAGCGGTGGCCGGAGTGGACGGACACGGTGCGCTGGGTGCGCCGACTCGACGACGGCCCGTTGCGCACGGGGTCCTCCGCCAAGATCAGCCAGCCCAAGATCCCGACGGTCGACTACGTGGTCACCGAGCTCGAGCCCGGGACGTCGTTCACCTGGGTCAGTGGTGGGGGTGCCGCGCTGACCACGGCGCGACACGTCCTCGAAACCCTGCCGGGCGGCGGCACCCGCGTCACGCTGTCCGTCGAGCAGACGGGTTGGCTGGGGTCCCTGATGGGACGGCTGTACCGCGGGATCACCGACCGCTACCTCGCGACCGAGGCCGCCGGGCTCAAGGCGCGGTCCGAAGGCCTCACGTCGTGAGCCTCACGTCCTGAGGTCGCGGCGCATGACCAGCCGCGGCATCCTGCTCGCCACGGCGTCGGTCGTGCCGACGACCTCGAACCCGGCCTTCTCGAACATCCCGCGGGTCCCGACGAACGCCATCGTCAGGTCCATCCGACCCTCGGGGTCCACCGGGTGGGCCTCGACCGCAGGGGCTCCTCGCGACGCGGCATACGCCACCGCACCCTCGATGAGCTGGTGGGTGACGCCACGCTTGCGGTAGCCGGAGCGGACCACGACGCAGATGATGCTCCAGACCGGGACGTCGTCAACGGGACGGATGAGCTTGGACGCCTCGAGGCGGGGGATCTCCGATCGTGGGCTGATGCTGCACCAGCCGACAGGTGTGCCGTCGAGGTAGGTGACGACACCCGGCGGGTGCTCGCGCTCGCAGAGGGCGCGCATCGCGCGCTGCCTGCTGCCGCCGCCCAGCTCTCGGATCTGCGGCGCCGTCAGTCGGTGCGACAGGCACCAGCACTGGTTCTCGCGACGGGTGGGGTTGACGATGTCGGCGAAGTCCTCGAAGCGGTCGGGGGTGACCGCGTGGGTCTCCCAGCGCCCGGCGTCCGAAGGTGTTGTGCCTGCCATGAACCCACTCAACCACCGCGCGCCGACATCGTGGGTCGTCGGCGTGCGGTGGTCGAGTGCCGCGGGCTCTATCCCCTCAACGGCCTGAGTCCACCAACGGCCTCGGTGCCGTCACCGAGCGAGGTAGCCGCCGTCGATGGGGTAGTAGGTACCGGTCGCGAACGACGCTCCGTCGCTGGCCAGCCAGGCCACCAGCTCGGCGACCTCCTCGGGCTCGCCCATCCGCTGCAGCGCGTGCTGCGACGCCAGGAACTCCAGCGCGGCGGCGTCGAGGTGCTTCTCGAGCAGCGGGGTCCGGATGAAGCCAGGTCCGACGGCGTTGACGCGGATCCTGTCGCCGGCGTGCTCCCACGCGGCGGCCTGGGTCATCCCGACGACGCCGTGCTTGGCGGCGGTGTAGGCGCTCGACGTGGCGAACCCGACCGCGCCGAGGACCGAGGCCATGTTGATGATGGAGCCCCCGCGCCCACCGGCTTTCATGGCCCTGATCGCCGCGCGCTGGGTGTAGAAGACGCCGTCGAGGTTGATGCCGATGACCTTGTGCCAGGCCTCGTCGGTGTAGTCGCCGCTGCTGAGCGCCTCCCCGCCGATGCCGGCGTTGCAGACCGCGATGCTGACGTGGCCGAGGTGTTCGACGACCCCGTCCATGGCGGCGTCGACGGCGCCCGAGTCGCTGACGTCGACGACCGCACCGTGCGCTCGGCACTCGAAGGCGTCGAGCTCCTTGAGCACCATGTCGATCGCGTTCTGGTCGAGGTCCCAGATGGAGATGTCGGCTCCGGACTGCGCGAGGGTGTGGGCGCAGGCGCGGCCGATGCCGGAGGCCCCGCCCGTGATGACGGCCACCTTGCCGCCGAGTCCATAGTGGTTCATCTGCTCCTGCCTTCGTGGCCCTGAGGGTTCCCCGGGTAGGTCCCGTGGTGGCGTCTCCACTCTCGGGGGGACGCCACCATGCGGCTAGGGCCCAAGGGCCCGCCCCGGGGAACGCGGTCACCAGGCATTACCGGCTCCGACCGGCTGCGACCGGCTACGACCGGCCCCGATCCGTCGGAGCCGGTCGACCAGGTCACGGCCGCAGGCGCGTACCCGTGAAGGTGCCGGTGTTGCTGAACAGCCGGGCGCCGTTGACGTCGTAGCCGGTCGCCGTATAGGTGCCGACGAGCCTGTCGTGGTGGAGGTGCCCGCGAATCCTGATCCGGACGCTGCCGGGGGGAACGCCCGGCCCGAGGTCGGCGACGCCCCAGACCGTCGCCTTGAACCTGTCCTCCTCCATGGCCCAGACGCCGTTGGCGTCAGGTCCGGCGGGGCGGATGTCGTTGCTGACGATGATGCCCCCGGCGCCGATGCTCACGACGGCGATGCCGGGGTTCGGGGGACCGGGTGGGTCATCGGTGTGCTCGACCCACCAGCCGCCGAGGACGCCGTGGTGCGAGTCCGACTCGCCGGCCGACGTGCTGGCCGACGCACTGGTGGCACCTGCTCCGGCGACGAGGACCCCGCCGGCGGCGACTCCTGCTGCCGTGCGGACGAGCTGCCGACGGCCGATCGTGGTGTTGCTCATGAGAACCTCCAAGGGATTTTGGGTTCCCTGCGCCCCCGATCGTCTCGCCGCCTCTGTGGTGCCGGGTCACCCAGACGGCCTAGTCCGGGGCGCATGACGAGTTCAGGCACGTCATCGGCTGGGCACCACCCACCACATGTGGGGACCGGTGGGCTCTGCGGACCCCAGATGTGGGCGCCTCTCCAGTCCCAGAAGTCACACCTGCACCACTTCGGGCGTGTCGGTCCCGACCTCCACAGGGCTCTGACCTGCACGGATGCACACTGCTCGGCGAGTCATCGACGACTTTCCCGGAGCCGCTTGCGTTGTCGAACATGGCGAGGCAGACTATCCCTACATCTAGTGGTTACACCGCTGTAGTTCGTCCACATGTAGTACACAGGGCGAGGCTGGTTACCCACACGTTGTCCCCAGATCGTCCACAGTTTCGTCCCCAGCCCCACGTATGCGGCGCGGGGCCGGGAGCGCCCACGGCGCCACACGACATACCCGAGCACACCCACGCCAGCACCCTCGAGGGAGGAGCGCCGTCATGCACTGTCCGTTCTGCCGGCACACCGACTCGCGGGTCATGGACTCGCGCACGACCGACGACGGCAGCTCCATCCGCCGGCGTCGACAGTGCCCCGAGTGCGGGCGCCGCTTCACCACGATCGAGACGGCCAGCCTCACGGTGACCAAGCGCTCCGGCGCGAGCGAGCCGTTCAGCCGGGCCAAGGTCCTGGTCGGGGTCCGCAAGGCCTGCCAGGGTCGCCCGGTCACCGAGGACGACCTCGCCCTGCTCGCCCAGCGCGTCGAGGAGTGCATCCGCCAGCAGGGGCAGGCCGAGGTCGAGGCCCACGAGGTGGGCCTGGCGATCCTCGGACCGCTGCGCGAGCTCGACGAGGTCGCCTACCTGCGGTTCGCCAGCGTCTACCAGGCGTTCGAGAGCCTCGAGGACTTCGAGAGCGCGATCACCTTGCTGCGGGCCGAGCGCGACGCCACGGGCACCGAACCAGCACAGCACCAGCACTGAACCGCAGATCGACCCGGCACTGACCCGCTGTCAGTGCCACCACCGAGAATTGACACCAGAAGCATCACCCAGGGGCTAGGGAGGCCACCAGACATGACTGAAACCGCGCGCGCAGGTGCCCGCAAGGGATCCAACGGCAAGGGCGTCAAGGTAGAGCGCATCTACACGACCCCCGGTGTGCACCCGTACGACGAGGTGACCTGGGAGAAGCGCGACGTCGTCCAGCAGAACTGGAAGACCGGCGCGACGATCTTCGAGCAGCGCGGTGTCGAGTTCCCCGACTTCTGGTCGGTCAACGCCTCCACCATCGTCACCACCAAGTACTTCCGCGGCGCCGTCGGCACCGACGCCCGCGAGACCGGCCTCAAGCAGCTCATCGACCGCGTCGTCCTGACCTACGTCAAGGCGGGCAAGGAGCACGGCTACTTCTCCTCCGCGGAGGACGCCGAGATCTTCGAGCACGAGCTCACCTACGCCCTGCTCCACCAGGTGTTCAGCTTCAACTCTCCCGTCTGGTTCAACGTCGGCACCAAGAGCCCGCAGCAGGTCTCCGCCTGCTTCATCCTCGCCGTCGACGACTCGATGGACTCGATCCTCAACTGGTACAAGGAGGAGGGGAAGATCTTCCAGGGCGGCTCCGGCGCCGGCCTGAACCTCTCCCGCATCCGCTCCTCCAAGGAGCTGCTGTCCTCCGGTGGCACCGCCTCCGGCCCGGTCTCCTTCATGCGTGGCGCCGACGCGTCCGCGGGCACCATCAAGTCCGGTGGCGCCACGCGTCGTGCGGCCAAGATGGTCGTCCTGGACGTCGACCACCCCGACATCATGGAGTTCGTCGAGACCAAGGCGCGCGAGGAGGACAAGATCCGCGCGCTGCGCGACGCCGGGTTCGACATGGACCTCGGTGGCAAGGACATCACCTCCGTCCAGTACCAGAACGCCAACAACTCGGTCCGTGTCTCGGACGAGTTCATGAAGGCCGTCGAGTCCGGCACCGACTTCGGGCTGCGCTCGCGCACCACCGGTGAGGTCATCGACACGGTCGACGCACGGGAGCTGTTCCGCAAGCTCGCCGAGGCCGCGTGGGAGTGCGCCGACCCGGGCCTGCAGTACGACGACGTCATCAACGACTGGCACACCAACCCCGAGACCGGCCGCATCACCGCGTCCAACCCGTGCTCGGAGTACATGTCGCTCGACAACTCCTCCTGCAACCTGGCCTCGCTGAACCTGCTCAAGTTCCTCAAGGACGACGACACGTTCGACGCGGTCACCTTCCAGAAGGTCGCCGAGCTCGTCATCACGGCGATGGACATCTCGATCTGCTTCGCCGACTTCCCGACCGAGGCCATCGGCGACACCACGCGTGACTACCGCCAGCTCGGCATCGGCTACGCCAACCTCGGCGCGCTGCTCATGGCCACGGGCCACGGCGTACGACTCCAACGGTGGCCGCCAGCTCGCCGCCTCGATCACCTCGCTGCTCACCGGTGCCGCCTACAAGCGCTCCGCCGAGATGGCCGGTGTCGTCGGTGCGTATGCCGGGTACGCCCGCAACGCGGACGCCCACAAGCGCGTCATGCGCAAGCACCAGAGCGCCAACGACTCGATCCGTCCGCTCGACACGATGGACATCACGATCCACCGCGCGGCCACCAAGGTCTGGGACGACGTCGTCAAGCTCGGTGAGAAGAACGGCTACCGCAACGCGCAGGCCTCGGTGCTCGCGCCGACCGGCACCATCGGCTTCATGATGGACTGCGACACCACCGGTATCGAGCCCGACTTCTCCCTGGTGAAGTTCAAGAAGCTCGTCGGTGGCGGGTCGATGCAGATCGTCAACCTCACCATCCCGCGTGCGCTCAAGAAGCTCGGCTACACCGGCGAGACCATCGAGGCGATCGTCGAGTACATCGCCGACAAGGGTCACGTCATCGACGCCCCCGGCCTCAAGACCGAGCACTACGAGATCTTCGACACCGCCATGGGCGCGCGTTCGATCTCGGCCATGGGCCACGTGCGCATGATGGCCGCGGTCCAGCCGTTCCTGTCCGGTGCGATCTCCAAGACGGTCAACCTGCCGGAGAACGCCACGGTCGAGGAGATCGAGGACGTCCACATGCAGGGCTGGAAGCTCGGCCTCAAGGCGATCGCGGTCTACCGCGACAACTGCAAGGTCGGCCAGCCGCTGTCCGACGGTGGTTCCACCGCCAAGGACGCTGCCGCTGACAAGGCCACGGCTGCTGCCGAGGCCAAGGTCGAGAAGGTCATCGAGTACCGCCCGGTGCGCAAGCGCCTGCCGAAGCGTCGTACCTCGCAGACCACGTCGTTCGCCGTGGGTGGCGCCGAGGGTTACCTCACCGCCGGCACCTACGAGTCGGGCGACCTGGGCGAGATCTTCCTCAAGTTCGGCAAGCAGGGCTCGACCCTCGCCGGTGTCATGGACGCCTTCTCGATCGCCGTGTCGATCGGCCTGCAGTACGGCGTGCCGCTGGAGACCTTCGTGGAGAAGTTCACCAACCTGCGGTTCGAGCCTGCCGGCCTGACCGACGACCCCGACGTGCGGATGGCGCAGTCGATCATGGACTACGTGTTCCGTCGCCTGGCGCTGGACCACATGGACTTCGACACCCGTTCGTTCATGGGCATCCACACCGCCCAGGAGCGCGCTCGCCAGCTCGAGACCGGTTCGTACCAGGCCACCGAGACCGACAACGAGTCGGACGAGGAGCTCGAGGACGAGCTGGAGAACTTCAGCCAGTCCGCTCCGGTCTCCGTCGCCAAGCCGGCCGCGAAGTCCGAGCCCGCGGTCGAGGGCAAGACCCTCCAGGCCGACGCCGTGAAGTCCGGTGCTGGTGCGGCTTCCGCTCGTGAGGTGTCGGGTGAGGTGCACTCCTCGGCTGAGCTGATGGAGAAGTTCCAGGGCATCTCGGCCGACGCGCCGATGTGCATGACCTGCGGCACGAAGATGCGCCCGGCCGGCTCCTGCTACGTGTGCGAGGGCTGCGGAAGCACCAGCGGCTGCAGCTGATCTAGGTAGTAGAACGACGGTGGGCCCGGAGCGAACTTCGCTCCGGGCCCACCGTCGTGTGCGTCGGGCACACAGGCGACCTTAGAAACACGAAGCAGATCGCCGCAGCCTTCGGTCCACTCGCGCCGATGCGGATGACGCCCCGCGGTGGCGATGGCGTCGAGGTCCGGTTCGTCGCCGTCGCAAGTCCCGAGGAGGCTGTCGACGCAGCTGATGGTGCTGCCCTCGAGCTGCTGGATGCCGGCTGGAAATCGAAGGACATCGCAGTGATCACGACCGGCAGCCGTCACCCCGAACAGGTCAAGCGGGCCGGAGACACCGACCAGCGCGACTACTGGCGGAGCTTCTGGGACGGCGAAGACGTCTTCTACGGCCACGTCCTGGGGTGCAAGGGTCTCGAACGGCGAGCCGTCGTGCTGTGCGTCAACCAGCACCGCGTGACCGACCGTAGCCGCGAGCGGCTCTACGTCGGGATGTCACGGGCGACCGATGTGCTCATCGTCGTCGGTCAACCCGAAGTGATCCGGGAGATGGGCGGCGAGGCCGTGGCGAGACAGCTGGGCCTCGCGTTGTGACAAAATGGACGCAAAGCCGACCCGTCGTGCAAGGCGATCGCAGACGTCATTGACCCTTCCCGGCCTCCAGAGGATGGTGGGTTGAGGGGGCTTGTCATGGAGGCACCCCGTCGAGTCGGGGGAGGACGCCATGTCAGGTTCGCTGAGTCCGTGGCCGCTCGTACGCCAGGGGGACCAGGACCATCCGGTCCGGACCTTGCAGGACCTGCTGCGGCAAGCCGGGTACAGCGTGACCGTCGACGGCATCTTCGGTCCGCTGACGGACCAGGCCGTTCGCGGGTTCCAGCAGGCCAAGCACCTGACCGTGGACGGGATCGTCGGCCCGCAGACGTGGGGCGCGCTGATCGTCACCGTCCAGCGAGGGCTCGACACGGCGACGCGGTGCGCGGCGTGCAGGAGGAGTTCCAGTTCCGCAACCTCTCCGGTGACCCCAGCAAGGGCCTGCAGGTCGACGGCATCTTCGGCCCGAAGACCGACGCGGCCGTTCGAGGGTTCCAGCAGGCGATCCACGCCGACGTCCCGTCGTCGTGGTCGACGGGATCGTCGGTCCGATGACGTGGCAGGCGCTGGTCAGCGGGATGCTCTCGCTCTAGACAGCGACTCCGCGACAGGGCGTGGCGGTACCCGGAGGGCCTGGCGAGCGGTCGCTGCTCAGCAGGAGTGACGAGCCCGGTAGGGGACACCCGCACCATGCCCGTCGGCGTACGGCTGGGCAAGCGCGCGGAAGTCCTCGGGCGTGATCGCCAGCAGGTTGCAGCGCACCCGTACGGTGTCGCGCACCCGACCACGAGGCGTCGTGAGGCGTCCGTGGAGGACCAGGTCGTCCGGCTTGTTGGGGTACCACATGTTGCTCATCGGCTTGTTCGTCACCGAGTGCAGGTCGGTCCACGCCATGCGCCACCGCGGCCGACGCCGGCGCCAGATGCCGCTCTGGTCCAGACACAGCTCGTAGGTCCGGGTCCACCACCACAGGACGGCCATGGCGACTGCGCCGACTCGGACCACGTCGGCCTGCACCGGGAGCCCGTCGTCGGACATCCCCCAAGCGATCAGCAGCATCAGCACGACGAGCACGCCAGGTGTCACGCGGATGGCCGCGCGCGGTCGCAGGACGACGCCGCCCTCGATCGGTTCGGCGCCAAAGGGCAGGGCCGCGACTCCATCGGCTCGAGCGTCCTCGGCATCAGCCTTCACGGCGCTCTGCCACGTGCTGCCGACCCACCTGAACGCAGCCAGGCACGCGCCGATGATGAGCAGCCCCACGAGGAGGACCCGTATGCCGCGTGGGTTGTCCTCGCGCAGCCAGATCGTCAGACCCCGAAGGACGAAGGGGAGCCCGACGACGAGCCCGATGGAAGCGATGCCGCCGATCGCCCTGCGACGACCTTCGCGGCGGTGGATCTTCCGGTTCCTCACGACGACGAGGGTGGTGAGTCACCGGGCCGGCGGCAGGGTGACGCCGAAACCCGCCACCGCCAGCCGCAGCAGGACCTGAGCCGGGCGCCAGCAGGTCGGCGATCCGGGCGGCACTGAGCACTTCGAGCTCAGCCAGCCGCGCGGCATACGCCTCCTCGCCGAGCACCCGAGAACGCTGGAGCTCGACCGTGTTGTGCCACACCTTCTGACGCGCCTCGCGCAGGAATCGCTTGGAGGCCAACCGGTTCAGCGGCTGGAGCGCCCGATCAAGCAGCGACAGCACCGACACCGCCCCCAGCTCGGAGTCCTCGGCCGCGACCCGCGAGGACAGAACCCCGTCGATCCGTTCGTGGTCACGAGCCCGGCGAGCGACGACGAACGGGTCGGCGAAGTCCGCGTCGCTGATCACGGCCAGCAGGGCCTGCGGCAGGTCGTAGTTGATGTGCGCGTTGATCCCCAGCAGCACGTACCGCAGGGCGGGGAGCGACGCCGGTGCGTCGAAGGCCAGCCGCCACGGACGAGGCACGTCGGGACTGCCTGCGAGGTCGAGGTCGAGCGCTGCCAGGTAGAGGTCGGCGAACACCACGTCCCAGCGTTCGACCCAGTCCGGGTCCTCGAACTGCGCGTCCGCGATGGCCTTGCCGACGGCGAGGGTCGTCCTGCGGTACGTCTCCAGGAAGAACCTCTGGGAAGCCCTTTCGGGAGGTATCCGGACGAGTCGATCGTCCATGGCAGCAACGACTGTGGCGATGTCGCGATCAGCCATCCGGCCCCCTTCCACGGTGGCCCTGCGCGACTAGTATCGAACGCAGGGCCGGCGGTTGTCAGCGGCTGCGACCGACACCTTCCGACCAGGGAGCCAGGTGTGCCGTGCTGAGTCGCCACAGTCCTCGCGACTTCGACGCCGTTGCCCTCGGCCGCCTCGAGACCCAGGCCTGGGCGAGCTACTACCGGCGTGAGTGGCTCACCGCGATGAGGGCCTTCCTCGGGATGGTGGGTCAGGGGTTCGGCCTGGGGCCGCGCTGGACCTTCGTGGCGGCCTGGCACGTCCTGCGCGCCAACCAGGCCTGGGCTCCGGTCCCCGACAACGACCCGGACGCGGCACGGGCCGCGATGCTGCGGTTCTACCGACTCGTGCTCGCCCACTCCGACCTCACCTTCGAACCGGTCAGGGCCTCGGAGCTGGAGGTCGAGTGGTGGCGGCTGCACCGCTCCCGCCAGCGAGACACAGGTGGGGCGAGGCCGGACACGGCAGGACGTCTGCCGGCCACCACGTCCCTGAGCGAGCTCGAGGAGGCGCTGGTCGACCTCTACTCCCACGTCTACTCAGCACCCCGGGAGACGATGCACGCGGCGGCGCGGCGCCGGGCCGAGGCCATGGACCTCTCGGACGCGTGGGTGGCCGGGGGGTGCGACCCCGCCGACCCGCGACTGGCGGCCGAACGTCGGGCCCTCGTCGCGTCCTACGCCGCCCTGCTCGACGCGGTCTCCAGGATCCCGGCACGAGGGGCAACGACATGACCGACTCCGGCACGAGCGATCCCGGCACGAAGCGCGACGACCGGGTGCTCGGCACCACCCGGGCCCTGTCGGCCTTCATCGCGCCCTTCCTGCTCGTCGCGTTCGTCGTGCTCTACATCTTCCCGGGGGAGACGAAACGCTTGTGGGCGTGGCCGATCCAGTCCCACCTGACCTCGATGCTCCTCGCGTCTGCCTACCTCGGTGGCTGCTACTTCTTCGTCCGGGTCCTGCTGGTCGAGCGACGCTGGGCCGCGGTCCGGGCTGGGTTCGTCTCGGTCGCCCTGTTCGCGAGCCTGCTCGGGGTGGCGACCATCCTGCACTGGGACAAGTTCACCCACGACAAGGTCGCCTTCTGGCTGTGGGCCGGTCTCTACTTCACCGCGCCGCTCCTCGTCATCGCGGCCTGGATCGCCAACCAGCGGTATGCCGCGCCGCCGGGCCCCGACGAACCTCGCCTCGGCCGGCCGGCAAGGGTGGTGGTGGCCGGCATGGGGGGACTGGCGGGGGTCACCGGCCTGCTGATGTTCGGGGTGCCGGCTCGGGCGATCGCCGTCTGGCCGTGGCCGCTGACACCACTCACGTGCCGTGTCGTTGGCGCCGTCTTCTGCCTGGGTGTAGCGGGCCTCGGCGTGCTGTTCGACGACCGTTGGGAAACGGTGCGGCTGATGCGCCAGGTCCAGCTCGTGATGTTCTCCCTCATCCTCATTGCGGCCGTCCGAGCGAGACACGAGTTCCTCACCGACCGCCCCCTGACCTGGGTGATGGCTGCGGGGTTCCTGGGGCTGTTCGCCGCATCGGCCGCCTCCGCGGTCCCGGCCACGCCACCGGGTGCACGGCCGCGCGGCATACGCCCCGAAATGCCGGGAACCCCCTCAGGGTGAGCCCTGAGCGGTCCCTGATCGGCGCCCCAAGCCGGGCGAAAACCGTTGTCCACGGCCGCGACACGTGCCTACGGTGGACGGGATGGCGCCGTGCAAGGGGGTGCGACCCAGCAATCGGGAAGAGGCAACGGGAATGGCACAGACACGGATGGGGGATGTGGGCCGATTCGCGTGGTTCCCGTCGTCACGAGTGACCAAGTGGTTCGTCGTCGGGTTCTGGCTCATCGTGCTGGCCGCCGTGATGAGCCCGGCCGGCAAGCTGCAGGGTGTCCTCAACAACGAAGCCGTGGCCTGGCTGCCCACCAACGCCCAGTCGACCCAGGTCGTCAAGCAGATCACGGCGTTCCAGAGCAAGAACGAGTTCCCGGCGGTCATCGTCTACGAGCGAGCCGGTGGCCTCACCCCGGCAGACACCCAGGCAGTCACCGCGCAGGTGGCGAAGTTCAACGCCCTCGCGCCGGTCCGCCACGACAGCGTCGGGCCGATCCCGTCGCAGGACGGCAAGGCGCTCCAGGTCATCGTCCCGGTCGACGCGGGCAACGCCGGGTGGGACTCGCTCGGTGCGACCGTCACCGACCTGCGGTCCATCGCGAAGGACCGTCCGGCTGGACTCTCGATGCAGGTGACCGGTCCTGTGGGGTTCTCAGCGGACTCGTCGGCGGCGTTCTCCGGCATCGACGGCAAGCTGCTCTACTCCGCCATGACCGTCGTCATCATCATCCTGCTGCTGACCTACCGCAGCCCGGTGCTGTGGCTCATCCCGGTCGTCTCGGCCGGCACGGCGCTGATCGTCGCCCAGGCCGTCATCTACTTCCTGGCCAAGGGCGACACCCTCACCGTCAACGCGCAGAGCTCGGGCATCCTCACCGTCATCGTCTTCGGCGCCGGCACCGACTACGCGTTGCTGCTCGTCGCCCGATATCGGGAGGAGCTGCGCCGGCACGAGGACCGGCACGAGGCGATGGCGTTCGCCCTGCACCGGGCCGGCCCCGCGATCCTCGCGTCCGGCGCGACTGTGATCGCCGGCATGCTCTGCCTGCTCGTCGCGAGCATGAACTCCACCAAGGGCCTCGGACCAGTTGCAGCCATCGGTGTCGGCGTCGGCCTGCTCGTCATGCTCACCCTGCTACCTGCGCTCCTGGTCGTCTGCGGACGGTGGATCTTCTGGCCGGTGCGCCCGTCGTTCGGCTCGGTGGACCACACCCGCGACGGAGTCTGGGCGCGGATCGGCACCCGGATCTCCCACGCGCCACGGCGCATCTGGGTCATCACCACGCTGGTGCTCGCGATCGCGTCGCTCGGTATCCTCCAGCTCAACGCGGTCGGCCTGCAGAACAAGGACGCGTTCTACGGGACGCCGGAATCCGTTGTGGGAGAACAGGTCCTGGCCAGGCACTTCCCGGCCGGTGCCGGCTCGCCGGTCCTGGTGCTCGCGAACGCGGACCAGGGCGCCGCGGTCAAGACGGCTCTCGCGGGGGTCGCAGGGGTCTCGGCCGTCGGCGATCCGGTGACCAAGGGCAGCCGGTCGCTGATCCAGGCGACGCTGGCCGCTGCGCCCGACTCCGACGCGGCGACCCGGACCGTCGACCGCATACGCACTGCCATCGCCGGCGTCCCTGGTGCCAAGGCGATCGCGGGCGGTGACACCGCGACCCGCGCCGACACCCTCCGAGCCTCGGCCGACGACAACCTCCGGATCATCCCGCTTGATCCTCGGGGTGGTGCTGCTGATCCTCGTCCTGCTGCTGCGAGCGATCACGGCGCCGCTGATCCTCATGGGCACCGTGGTGCTGTCCTTCGGCGCGGCTCTTGGGCTCTCGGCGCTGATCTTCCGGCACGTGCTGGGCTTCGCCGGGGCCGACTCGTCGCTGCCGTTGTTCGTCTTCGTGTTCCTCGTCGCGCTCGGGATCGACTACAACATCTTCCTCATGACCCGGGTCCGTGAGGAGGCCCAGGAGGTCGGCACCCGTCGTGGCGCCCTCGCCGGGCTCGCCGCCACCGGTGGCGTGATCACGTCCGCCGGTCTGGTGCTGGCAGGGACGTTCGCGGTGCTCGGCACGCTGCCGGTGGTCTCGTTCGCGGAGATCGGGATCGCGGTGGCGCTCGGTGTCCTGCTCGACACGCTCGTGGTCCGCTCCGTCCTCGTCACCGCGATCAACCTCGACGCCCGGGGTCGGATGTGGTGGCCCAGCGCCCTGGCCCGCCGCGACCACGAGCTCGACGCGGCGACACCGACGACCTCGGAGGAGGCGGCAGAGGGCGGCTCGAAGCTGACGCCGGTGCGGTGACCTGGGTGCGCTGACGGAGGGGACCCAAGGCATGGAGGTATGCCGCGGGGCTGGCCCCGCGGTACACCTGCGGTGCTGCTGGGGAAGTCTGGAGTTCGGGGTTGCCCGCGCTTTGTCCACAGGGGTCGATGTCGCGTCGGGTTGTCCACAGGCGACGGTTCGACGGGTGGCACTCGGCGGCAACCTATGCATCGGGAAGTGTTGCAGGACAGCGGAATCCGCGTCTCTGGGACTGGGGTTGGCTGTCAGTGGTCGCCGATACGGTTGTCGTATGGATGGAAGCCCGAGGCTCGAGCAGCGACGAAGCGGGATCGCTTCTGCCCGGGCGGCGTTGACGGGGATCGCGGAGTCGCTGTGGGAGGCGCCCAGCGGCGGTCTCGGAGAGCTGCTCGGTCAGGTCGATGCGCTGAGCGCCTCGTGCGAGGCGGCTCGCGTCGCCATCGTGGGTGAGGCGATCGAGCGCGGCGACACGTCCGACGGGCCGCAGGCGATGACCGTGACCCAGTGGGTCCGGCACCATGCGCCGTCCACGCGGGCGGGTGGAGCCGGCCAGCTGGTCGCCGTCGCGGTCGCCTTCGCGAAGCCGGTGAACGCCTCGATCAAGGCCGCGGTCGAGGCGGGGCGGTTGCCGGTGCGTTCTGCGGCGGTGGTGGTCGCGGAGGCGGATCGGTTGCGTCCGTTGCTGGTCGAGGGGGCCGAGTCGCCCGTCGTCGAGGGCCTGATCGACATGGCCGAGCACCACGGCCCGCGCGGCTGCCGGATGGTTCGGCCCGCGCTCCTGGCGAAGTACGGCCGAGATGGCGAGCTGCAGCGGCAACAGGACGCGGCTCGTCGGTTCATCGCCTTGTCGCAACCCATGGAGGACGGCACGGGGATCGCGGAGTACCGCCTGGTCCTGGACGTCGCGGGCAAGGCCGTCCTCGAGGCGGCGCTCGGCCCTCTGTCGGCCCCCAAGCCGGTCGAGGGGGAGCGTGACCTGCGCAGCTCTGACCAGCGTCGCGGCGAGGCCCTCGTGGCCCTGGTGAGGCGTGCGGTCGAGGCGGGTGAGGGAGTGGGACCGAACGCGAAGACCCAGCTGGTCGTGACGATGGACTGGCAGACGTTGGCGAGTGGTGTCCGTGGCGCAGGCGTGACGGTCGGCGGTTCGGACACCGGGACCATGCTGGCTCCGGAGACGGTGCGGCGCCTGGCGTGCAACGCGTCCGTGCTGCCGATGGTCCTGGGCTCGGCCGGTGAGGTGCTCGACCAGGGCCGAGCAGAACGCTTCTTCACCACGGCCCAGACCCGCAGGTTGTGGCTGCGGGACGGCGGTTGCACGTTCCCGGGCTGCTCGATGCCACCGCACTGGACGGACGCGCACCACCTGGTGCACTGGGCCGACTTCGGGCCGTCGGATCTGGACAACGCGGCGTTGTTGTGCGAGCGCCACCACACGATCGTGCACCAGCGGCGGCTCGCCGGGCGCGTCGTTCGGGATGCGGCCGGTGAGCGGGTGGAGTGGGACCTCGGGTGGGGTGGATACGACGAGCTCCTGGCCCGTCGGAGACTCAGAGAGCGAGCGTGACCCCGCTCCGCACCCTGCCTCCCACGGCGGGGCCACCAGCGTGCCCCAGCTACCCAGTCAGCCGGCCCCCCGCCAGCTAGAACGGTGCCGGGCGCGCGGCTGTCGGCCGCGCGGCATACGGTTGAAGCATGGAATTCCGATACCTCGGCAACAGTGGTCTCAAGATCTCCGAGATCACCTACGGCAACTGGCTCACCCACGGCTCACAGGTCGAGAACGACGTCGCCACGCAGTGCGTGCGCGCGGCTCTCGACGCAGGCATCAGCACGTTCGACACCGCCGACGTCTACGCCAACACCAAGGCGGAGACCGTCCTCGGTGACGCCCTCAAGGGCGAGCGGCGCGAGAGCCTGGAGATCTTCACCAAGGTCTACTGGCCCACCGGCCCCGGCGGCAAGAACGACACCGGGCTGTCCCGCAAGCACATCATGGAGTCGATCAACGGCTCGCTCGACCGCCTCCAGACCGACTACGTCGACCTCTACCAGGCACACCGCTACGACACCGAGACGCCGCTCGAGGAGACGATGCAGGCGTTCGCCGACGTCGTCCGCCAGGGCAAGGCGCTCTACATCGGCGTCAGCGAGTGGACCGCCGACCAGATCCGCGAGGGCGTCAAGCTCTCCAAGGAGCTCGGCTTCCAGCTCATCTCGAGCCAGCCGCAGTACTCCATGCTCTGGCGCGTCATCGAGGACGAGGTCGTCCCGACGTCCCAGGAGCTCGGTGTCAGCCAGATCGTCTGGAGCCCCATCGCCCAGGGCGTGCTCACCGGCAAGTACCAGCCCGGTCAGAAGCCGCCGGAGGGCTCGCGCGCCGCTGACGAGAAGGGCGGCGCCGACATGATCAAGCGGTTCATGAACGACGACGTCCTCACCCGCGTCCAGAAGCTCAAGCCCATCGCCGACGAGGCGGGCCTGTCGATGGCGCAGCTCGCCGTCGCCTGGGTCCTGCAGAACCCCAACGTCGCCGCCGCGCTCGTCGGCGCCTCGCGCCCCGAGCAGGTTGCCGAGAACGTCAAGGCCGCCGGTGTGAAGCTCGAGGCCGCACAGATGAAGGCGATCGACGACGCGCTGGGCGACATCGTCGAGCGCGACGCCGGCAAGACCAAGGAGACCGCGCCCCAGACGCGCGTCGCCTGAGTCCTCGGCTCAACACCACAGCAGGTATGCCGCGGGGCGGCCGGTTCACGACGAACCGGTCGCCCCGCGGTCGCGCCCCCATGGGCAAGGACTGCGAGAACCCGTGCGACCGGGCTCAGGAGCCGGTGCTGCCGTCGGTCGGGTAGGGGCAGCCGCCCGAGCCGAGCAGCGAGAGCCCGGCGCGGTCACCCAGGCCGAACTCTGTGGTCACCGAGCCGCGGGGCGCCATGATCTCGGCCTTGTTGTCGACGTGGTTGAGTCCGACGAGGTGGCCGAGCTCGTGCATGACCACGGCTCGCGCCTGCGCGTGTCCACCGGGCCGTCGGAGGATCTGCGCCATTTGCGGACCGTCCAGGTAGACCGTCCCACCGATGTACTTGGCCCGGTCGAGCGGACTGCCGAACTGGTGGACCGGTCCGCCCAGACCGACCACGTCTCCCTTGAGTTCCGGTACCTGCTCCGGCGTGGTCCAGGCGACGAGGACGGGGGCCCGGGAGGTGCCGGGGCGCCCGCTCGCGAGCTCTCGGGCAGTGACGTTCCACATCGGCGCCTGGGTCGTCGGCCCGACCACCTCGAGACTGATTCCGCTGGCGCCGCTCACTCGCGCGGCAGCCTCCTCGAGGATCGTGTCCGCCCCGGGCGGGGCGGCAGCAGAGTTCACGACCATGTGGATGGGCAGGCAGGGGTCCCACGTGACCGGAGCACCACTGGGAGTGGAGTTCATGAAGGCGTAGGCGCGCGGGTCGTCCTCAGGGGCAGCAGCCGCCCCGGGCACATGCACGAGCCCGCTGCGTAGCCCGATGATGCCTAGGAGCAGAGCGGCCATGACGACGGCTGTGATGAGCAAGGTGACGATGGTGCGGGGCCTGCCGTCGCGCTGCTTGCGGCTCCGTCCGCCGTCGACGGCGTGGAGGGGTGTGGGAGCTGCCAACCACACCGACCCGCGGCTCGTTCCGCCTGTGGCGCTTGGTGCCGCGGCGGGGGCGTAGGCGCCGGAGGGTCCGGGGGAGACCAGCGCGAGGGGTGCGGGCCACTCGGTCGTCGCGCGGCGGCGGCGTGGGCGGGGGCGTCCGGCCTGGAGGTCGGCAAGGCACCACAGGCATACCGGGGCACGGTCGGAGTCGAGCCGTCCGGCCCGTTCTCCCGCCCTCAGAGGCTCACCGCACGCGCACTGCGTCGGCCGCTCCACGCGGATCATCTCCACGGGCCCGTCGGTCCCCACTGCTCTGCCCCCACATCCCCATGCCCAGCTCGTCGCCACGAGGGTAGGTCGAGGGATGCCGATCCCGTGGGAAAATCAGGACAGTTCGACCAAACAGGCGGCTCCCCATTGCCCCGGATGGCGAAGGGGTCAGGGGTGGTCCATTCGGTCGAAGGTGCCGCAAATGGTCCACCCGGCACCACGCCAGGCGGCACCATCGCGCGGGTGGGGAATCCGGGGCAGAGCGCAGAAGAACACGCCAAGCGGTTGATCGGCGAGGCTGGCAAGTGGGCTGCCGGCGCAGAGGGCGAGCGTCGTGTGGCAGATGCTCTGACCTCTCTCCCCGCCGGATGGACCGTCGTCCACGATCGGCTCCTGCGCCCAGGCCGCTCGGCAGCGAATCTCGACCACGTCGTCATCGGCCCGACCGGGGTCTACCTCGTCGACGCGAAGAACCGCGCCGGCCGAGTGACCGAGCACGACGGAGGCCTGTTCCAGCACCGCCACCGCGAGGGTCGGTCAGAGACGGTCAGTCTCGCGGGGGAGCTCAAGAAGGTCCACGGCATGGCCGCATACATGGCGGCCGAGACCGATCGGCCGGTCACCCCGGTGCTGTGCCTGGCCGGCTCTCGCGCGGAGGAGTTCGGTGAGCCTCGTATGGTGCGGGGAGTGTGGGTGGTGCCCGTCGCCGGGCTGCCTGCTTGGCTGCGTGCCAGGCCCGTGGTCATCCCTCCTGACGTCGTTCCGACGGTGGCGACGCGGGTGATCACCGACTTCCCGTCGACGACGACGGACCCGGCCCTCTTGTCGGCGATGGGAGGAGCTTCCATGGCGCGCCAGGCCACGAGGTCAGGGCGAGGGCAGCGGCCCGCACGTCAACCACGGGTTGTGGCTCCGTTGGGGCGCACGGCGGCACCGCCGAGGTCCTCTGGCCTGCGTCGCACCCTGGGCCGGCTGGTTGTCGGCGGGCTCTTGGCTGTCACTGGGTTGTGGCTGTTGGCGCAGCTGCCCGCGATCATGACCGCGGGCGTGGAACACCTCGCGGCGAGCGGTGCGTCTTCACCATCGGCTACAGCCAGTGCCACAGCCGCTACTGCCGCGCCTAAGACGGCAACCGGCCCGACGACGAAGAGTCCCTTAAGGGGCAGTGCCAGCAAGTCCGTGAAGTCGAAGTTGACGACGACAAAGGTGACGACGAGAAAGGTCACTGCGACGAAGGTGCCGGTCACGCCGCTTGGTCCTCCAGACTGCGCGAACGCCAGCGCCGCCGAGATCAAGGCCATCATCCACCGGTCGGTCAAGCCTGTGGTGACGAGCCGAGGCTGCGTGTGGGGCACTCGTCTGGACGACGGCTCCACGGCCCTGGTCAACATCACTGTGTCGCCAGGGCATGACACGTGGGACTCGGCCATGACGACGTCCGTCAAGCAGAAGCGGGTTGTCTTCGGGTCGAGCTACTCCGGCGTACCGGGTATCGGCACCATGGCGTCGGTGGCCGCTGGACAACCAATCACGCGCGGCGTTCGGGCGCGGGCGGACATCGTCGTCGTCGTGGCCACCCGTCAGCTGGGCGTCTCCGACGACCAGGCCCGTCAGATGGCTGTGGCGATCGCGGCTGCCGCCAACGGCTGAGCCGGGCCGGCAGGCAGGCCAGGTAAGGCGCAGAGGTGGCCCCGCGCCATACCTCGCCCGGCACCCCGGCTCAGCGGGCGGAACGGATGATGGCGGCGACGTCGCCGACCGGGCCGAGGTGGGCGAGCTTGTCGGGATTGACGATCGAGCGGACGCCGGTGATCTCGCCACCGTTGATCTCGAGAGACCAGACGCCGAGGATGCGTTCCTGGTCATCGACATAGATCGCGCCGGGGGCGCCGTTGACCTCGACCGCGCGCATCGACACCTGGGGGAACCGCGTGAGGGCGTGGAGCCAGTTCACCAGGGTGTGGGCGACGCGGCTGCGACCGTGCTGCGACCTGGCGAGGGCGGGCACCTTGCCGCCGCCGTCGCCGGTGAGCTCGACGTCGTGGGCGAGCAGTGACTGGAGTCCCGCGAGGTCGCCTTGTCGAGCGGCAGCGAAGAACCGGCCGGCCAGCTCGTTCTGCTGCTCGCGCGTCGTCTCGAACCGGGGGCGCCGCTCCTTGACGTGCCGTCGGGCGCGGGTGGCGAGCTGGCGGACGTTGTCCTCGGTCTTGCCGACGATGTCGGTGATCTCGGTGTACCCGTACCCGAAGACGTCGTGCAGGAGCAGCACCGCTCGTTGCTCGGGGGAGAGGCTCTCGAGAAGCACGAGCATCGCCAGGGACAACGAGTCGGCCGTCTCCGCCGCCACGGCGGGGTCGTCAGGCTCACCCCGTCCGTCGGTGATGATCGGCTCCGGCAGCCACTCGCCGACATAGCGTTCGCGCCGGGCCCTCGCCGAGCGAAGCTCGTTGATCGCGAGCCGGGTGGTCACCGTGGCGACGTAGGCGCGCGGTGACGTGATCACCTCACCCGCCTCGAGCGACTGGTGCACCCGCAGCAGCGCCTCCTGCACGACGTCCTCGGCCTCCGAGACGCTGCCCAGCATCCGGTAGGCGATGCCGAACGAGGTCGGTCGCAGCTCGTCGAGCAGCTCGTCCCGTGTCACGCCGGCAGCTCCCGGGGCTTCGGAGGCTCTGAGGGCCCCGAAGCCTCCGAAGGCCCCGAGGCCTCCGAAGGCCCAGACGACTCCGCGAGCTCCGTGAAACCCTGACGCCAGCTCGGGTGCGCCGGGCTCCAGCCGAGCTCACTCTTGGCCTTGGCGTTGGACGCACCCCGCAGCTCGGTCATCATCGCGATCCCGAGCTCACCGGTGAGCAGCCGGCCGACGAAGCGCGGAACGTGCATCGGCGGCCGGGCGCCGATCGAGTGCGCCAGGGCCGGCAACCAGTCGGCGACCCTGGCGGGATCGTCGTCGACGATGTTGTAGACACCGCGGTGCCCACGGTCGATGGCTGCCACCGTCGCCTCGGCGGCGTCGGCGATGTGGATGAACGACCACACCCCGCCGCCGTCCCCGACGACCGGGAACTTGCGCTGGCGCACCGCTGCGGTCTGCTCGCCATCGGGTCCGAGCGAGGTCCCGGGGCCGTAGAAACCGCCGTAGCGCAGCACGATCCCCTCGGTCCACGTCGCCGCCAGGACTGCCTCCTCGACGTGCCGGATCGCGGCGACGGTCTCGCGCATCTGCGTGGCCGCCCCGCGTCCGAACGAGTCCTCCTCGGTCTTCACCGGTCCGCCCGCGCGTTCGTATGCCGCGAAGAAGCTCTGCGCGACGAACCGCGTCACTCCCACGGCCTGGCCCGCCGAGAGCAGGTGGTCGGTGCCCTCGGTGCGCAAGCGGTTGGTCACCGCGAACGCCCGGTCGAAGTGGCGCAGGTCCATCGGCCCGATGGAGGTGAGCTGGTGGACGATCACGTCCGGCTGCACCCTGCCCACGGCGTCGGCAACCTGCTCCGCATGCAGGGCGTCGGCCACGACCGGCACCGCTCCCAAATCAGCGACGAGCGACTGCTTCGACGCGCTTCGTGTCATGCCGTGGACCTCGTGCCCTGCGGCGACCAGTCGCGGCACCAGCTGCCGTCCGATGGCCCCGGTTGCTCCTGCGACGAACACCTTCATGTCGACTCCCTCATCGATGGTCACGTACACCCATCAAGACAAGGCAGCCCCCGGTGTTGTGACAGCCGTGGGTGCGTCGTCGGGCCGGCGTCATCCGGGGCTCACTTGTGCGGCAGGGTCCGAGCGAACTCGATGCTGCGCTCGACCCACCCGCGCAGCTCCTCGTCGGTGGCGTACCCCGCCTCGCTGACACGCAGCCACCCCCTCATCGGCTTGCCCTGCATCTCGAACGGCGTGACCCCCACCTCGGCCAGGAGCGGTTCCGCATCCACGGGGTCGAGCCGCACCATGAGGCCGCCGCTGCCGCTGGCCGCGACCGACATGTTGCCGTTGACGAGGAACGCCAGTCCGCCGAACATCTTCTTCTCGGTCACGTCCAGCTCGTTCACGACCAGGTCGCGGATCCGCTGCGCCACCCCCTCGTCATACGCCATGCCGACATGGTCGCACGCACCTGTGGCTCTAGAACATGTGCGCCGGGGTTGTCCTCCATCGTTGGACGGAGGCGTTCTGCGCGCTCTCGGAGCACGATCGTGTCATGGGCGACGTGGACCGGATCGATGCGACGCACACCTGGGTGATCTACGAGGGTGAGCCGTATGCCGACCCCCTGGTCGGTCGCCACGGCTCGCTCGTCGAGGTGTGCGCCTCGTTCAGCGATGCCGAGCTGGTCGAGCTCTGCGGCCACTGGGAGTGGCGGGCCGAGCTCGCGACGAGCGACATCGACCGGTGGTGGTGCTGGACGGTTGTCCGGTTCGGGCAGCGGCTGCTTGCCGGTCGTCGGGCGCAGGAGCACTCCCAGCGCAGATCGCTCTGAGCGAGCAGCACCGCCAACATCAACCCTGTCGGGGGCCACCGTCGGCCCTCTCGGGGAGGGGACTGTCTGCTGGGATCGGGTGACCGCGCCGTCCTAGAGCTGCATCGCGGCCGCCACGACGGCGTCGACAGCGGCGGACCCGCCGCCCAGCACGAGCGGTGACAGCCGGGCGACCACGTCCGCAGCTTCACGGTGGATGGCCCTGACCAGGTCGGTGCTGGAGCCGACCGCCGAGACCAGCACGACGCGGGAGTCGGCGACACCCTCCAACGGCACGAAGCTGTAGGCGCCCTGGCCGTAGAGCCGCGACACGGAGGCCGGCGCCACAGCCATACCGAACCCCGACTCGACCCGGTCACGCGTCTCGAGCGGGCCGTCGGCCGCGGGGCCCCGACGCTCCACCTCCCAGCCGTTGGTCAGCGACGTCAGGCTCCAGTGCGTCACGATCTCCTGGGGCACCGACTCGGCCATGCGCACCATGGCCCGTGCCGCCACCTGGTCCAGCGACAGCACCGCAGCATCGCTCTCCTCGAAGGACGCCGGCACTCCCACGCCGACGGGTTCCGAGAGCAGCACGGTCATGACCGTGTCCGCCGCGGGGTACGGCTCGCGCGTGATGAGGAGGTCGACCTCCTCGAGGATTCGGGGGTGCCACTGGGGCATGCTCAGGGCGCGAAAGTGGAAGTCCACCCGCGGGAGCCGTCGACCGAGCTCGACCAGGAGCGGGCGGGTCATCTCGAGCGCCCCTCCGGGCATGATCGCCAGGGTCACGTCGCCGGAGAAGGTCGTCAGCTGCACCGATCGTCGCGCCGACCGTGCTGCGTCGAGCATGAGCTGCGCCGGACCCAGGAGCGACTCACCGGCCGCGGTGAGCTCGACCGACTGGTGACCGCGGTCGAACACCGGTGTCCCGAGGGTCAGCTCGAGCTCGTGGATCCTGGCCGAGACGGCTGGCTGACTCAGGTAGAGGTGCTCGGCGGCGCGCCTGAAGCCCTTGTGCTCCACCACCGCAAGAAAGGCCTCGAGGTGTCTCAGCTCCATGGTGTGCCCCCCGTAGGTCACCGGCGCACGTGATCGCGCGCAACCATGTTCATGCTGGTCAGCGGGGTGGTCAAGCGGTTTCGGCAAGGTGACCGCGCGACTTGGGGCCAGACGTTGTAGAGCCGGCGCGAGGGGCGCTGGAGGTGGTCCCGCCGGCTGCCGCTCCCCGCCCCCGTTCGGGCTGCGACCCCTCTGAACGCCGTGGTGACCAGACCTTCGACTGCGCCCCTCGACGCCAGCCAGGATCACGGTACGACTTGGTGGGACCTCCTGTCCCGTCCCGGCGGCACCGGGGTGATCAGCGTTCGTGATCACCCCGGTCACCGGGTGGCCGGACGCCTCAGCGGCTCGTGACGACCAGGGTGTGGTTGCCGGCCCTGGTCGGGACGGTGACCTCGAGTCCGCGGTTGGTGGTGCGCGTCGTCCAGTCGGCCAGCTGACGACCGTCGAGCTGCACCCGCGTTACCCGTGAGCCGCGTGGCAGGGTGTGGCCGATCCAGACCTTCGTCGCGCCAACGGACTGGGGCACGGCGAGGGTGGTCGTGTAACGATCGCGGGTCACCGACGCGGCCACGTCGGCGAACCCACCGCCGAGGCGCAGGTGTCGGACCGACGCGGAGGGCTGTCCGCTCGGCACCTGGGGCACGACGACGAGCTGGCCGGTGCCGAGGTCCGGCTGGACGCCCAGCCACTGGTGGACGACAGCCCAGGCGGTGCCGTAGTTGCCCCAGGCCTGCATGAACATCGAGCGGCATGTCCAGCAGCGGTCGATGTTGGCGCCCTGGTCGGGGGAGGGGAAGATCTCCGGCATCGCCCCGGGCTGCTCGTCCGGCGTCCCTCCCGTGGCGGGTTCGGCGAACATCGGGTCGGCCAGAGCGTGGGTGTACCGCTGCTGTTGACCGGCGCCGAGGCGGCCGTAGTTGCCCTCACCGATCGACTGGATCGAGGTGGTCAGGCCGAAGATGACCTTCTCGCCGAGGCCGTTGGCTCCGCCGCCGCAGCCGGTGTGGAACAGCCCGGTCGACAGTGGCGCGGTGCCGCTGAAGCAGGTGTTCTCACGCCCGGCCAGTGCCGCGTTGCCGTGGGCGTATGGCGCCAGCCCGGCCACCGTCCGCCCCTTCACCGTGAGCTCGGCCTCCATCGGGGTCTGGCCGATCCAGTGCTTCTGGAACGACTGCACGTCACCGGGGTCCACGAGCGAGTCGGCGTACTGGGACGCCGCGGCATACCACCACGTGGTGTCGAACCGGTCGTGGATCTTGCGGGCCAGGTTGCTGGCCCACGCGAAGGTCTTGCCGTCGTGCTTCGACTTCGCCATGTCGGCGAGGTCGTAGAGACCGCGGATGTAATAGACGGTGTTGTCGAGCTTCTCCGGCCCCATCCCGCTGCGCTCGACGTTGCCGAGACCTTCCGGCCAACCGTCGTGGTCGGCGTCGAGCTGGTGGGTGACGTAGCGCAGGTTGCGCACCGAGAAGTCGTACATCTCGTCACGGAACGCGTTGTCGCCGGTCCAACGCCACAGCAGCGCCACCGTGCTCGGGAACTTCACCGTCTCGTCGGTGTTGAAGTTGTATGCCGTGGTGCCGTCAGGGTTCGTCGAGCGGGAGTCCTGTCCGAACCAGATCGACCCGTCGGACACCACTTCGTGCGTCACCACCCCCGACCGGTTGTTGAGGAGGTCCGAGACGTCGCGCAGGGTCCGCAGGTGTCCCTTGATGGCCTCGAACTGCCCCACCGAGACGGAGGCGAAGGCGGTGTACTCCGCGTCGGTGCCGAAGATCCACGGGTAGTCCGGGAAGCCTGCGCCGATCCAGGTCGCGCTGGGAACCGTGCCGACAGGGGCGGGGAACTGCTTGCCCTGGTTGGTCCAGCGCACCTGGAGGTCGGTTGCGTTCTGGGTGAGGTCGGCGATGTTCTGCTTGCCCCACTCGACGGCGTTCTGCACCAGCGGGTCACCGGGGAGGGACAGCTGCGTCATCTGCGACAGGGCCTTGCGGCTCGCCTCCTTCTTCGCCAGCGCTGCGGCTGGGTCGGTGAGCGCCTTGGCCAGCTCACTGCGCGCCGAGGTGAGGCCCTGGTCGGAGCCCGCCACTGCGAGCCAGACCGTGGTCGACCCTCCGGCGGGGAGGTTGAGGGAGTACGTCAGGCGGCCTCCGGTGCCACGACCGAACGGGCCGTCGTCGCACGCCGAGGGCTTCGGGTCCGCGGGCGCACCCGGCTCGGTGCCGGTGCAGCGGTGGCCGGGCTGTGCGCCGTAGAACTGGTCGCCGATCTGCCCCGACGACGGGGTGGCGGCGGTACCGACCAGCGCCGCGTAGTGGTGGGTGGGCGCGCCGGGCAGCGCACCGTCGTCGGTGAAGACGAGGTTCTTGCCGTCGTACGAGCCGTGGTCGGGGAGGTTGTCGCTGGCGTTGGGCTTCACGCCGTCGAAACCCCAGGGGTACTGGCCCATGAGCTCGGAGTGGGCGTCTACCGAGAGGGTGGTGCGTGCGCGCCGCACCGGGGTTGGTGACCGTGAGGCCGAAGAGGGCCCCGCGGACGCCGTCGGGGACGAAGTCGGTCCGCTTCACCTGCAGGCCGGCGGTGTCGGGCAGCGCGTAGCGCGTGTAGCCCTGGCCACTGGTGAACGTCGTCGCCGGGCCGACCCACTGGCCGTCGAGACCGAACCACACGCCGTCGACCAGCTTCATCGGCGGGGTCCAGACCCCACCCATCTCACCGGTGATGTGCCAGCCGTTGGCGTAGAAACGACCGTCCTCGAAGCCGATCGAGTAGGCCCGGGTGCCGGCCGAGACCTCGCGCCGGTCAGCGAGGCGGGTGCTGACGGACAGCTCGTGGGGGGTGGCCGTGGGGGAGGCCGTCGTGCCGCCGCCCCGTGGTGCGCCGACAGCGGGCAGCTGCGCCGCCATGATGGTCGTTCCGAGTGCCATCGTGCACAGCGCGGCGACGAGTGATCGGGACATGGTGGTCCTCCGACCCAGCAGGGGGAGCGGCGCCGGGCGGCGTCCTCTGGGTGGCCCGGATCGATGTGACTGCAGCTGCTCTGGACGGCTCTGTCCGGACTTTCGGACCGTACACCCGGGCCGCACCTCGGGCAACGGACCGCGGACGCCCAGCGCCGAACGGTGCCGGAAGACTCAGCCGCGCGGGGTGACGCTGACCCGGGGCAGACGCACGGAGATGGTGGACAGGCTCATCCGCAGGGACCCGCAGGTGCGCCAGGTGGCGGCAGACCACGATGGTCACGAGCGCCGGGATCGCGCCGGACACGAGCAGGGCCGCGCGGGCGCCATACGTCTCGGCCATCCATCCGACCACGGGCCCGCCCACGGCTCCGCTGCCGATGAAGACGAGCATGTAGAGCCCGACGACGCGGCCACGCAGGTGGGGCACCGTGGCGAGCTGCACCAGCGACTGGGCCTTGGTGAGGAACCCCAGGTTGGCGGCGCCGACGAGCACGAGCAACAGGGTGAAGAGGAGCTGTTGTGGTGCCGCGGCGGCAAGGAGCATCGCGCAGGCCAGCCCCCAGGCGGCATACCCGACGGTGCGGAGCCGCAGCGGTCGCTGGCGACGGGCGGTCGCGCAGGGCACCACCCATGGCGCCGAGGGCCACCATGGCGTTGAGCAGTCCGAGCCCGCTCGCCCCGGTGTGGAACTCGTTCTTGGCAAAGGCGGCGAGGGTCACGGGAAGGCTGATCGTGAAGAACCCGAACGCTCCCGCCATGACGATCGGCCACAGCACGGTCGAGTTCTGCAGGGCGTACTGGAGGCCGGCGCGGGCCTGGGGGGCGGCCGGCCGCGACTCCACCTCAGCGGCAGTGGCGCTGGGGGACAGGCGTGGACGGCGCAGCGGGGTGCCGCGCATCAGCGAGAGCGCCACGATCGGGTGCGACGAAGGTCAGGGCGTTGACCGCGAACGCGTATCCCGCGCCCATGGTGCTCATCAGCACGCCACCGATCACCGGCCCGGTCATCGCGCCGATCTGGAAGGTGCACGGACACCAGGCTGATCGCGTTGGGCAGCTGCGGTCCCTGGACCACCTCGGACACGAACGACTGCCGCGTGGGGTTGTCGACGGCCGCGATGATGCCCAGGACGAACGCCAGCGCGTACACGTGCCACACCTGCACTGACCCCGGTCAGGGTGAGGACTGCCAGGACCGCCGCGGTGAGCGACATCGACACCTGGGTGGCGAGCAGGAGGGCCCGCTTGGGCAGGCGGTCGGCGAGCAACCCGCCCTGCAGGCCGAGCAGGATGGTCGGCGCGAACTGGAAGGCGGTGACCACTCCGACGGCCGTCGGGCTGTCGGTGATCGTCAGGACCAGCCAGTCCTGGGCGATGCGCTGGATCCAGCCCCCGGTGCCCGACACGAGGAGCCCGGAGAGCAGGAGGCGGAAGTTGCGGTTCTCCAGCGAAGGGAAGGTTCGCGAGAGTCCTTGCGGGATAGTGAGTTTGGGGAAGTGGACTGGTGCGGAGGCGGCGGAGCTCATGTCGTCCTGGCGAGAGTTGCGTTCGGGTGGCGTCGTGGGCGGTCGGTGTGTGACTCGTCAAGTGTGTGCGCCACGAGCTGCTCGCTCGCGCTATTCTGGGACGAGAATCAGTCCTATAAGTGCCATTGCGATTCGTGATGAATGCCCAAAGGCCTACGAAGGAGTCCCGGCAGCGTGTACGAACCCGAGCAGCTGCGCACCTTCCTCGCGGTCGCCCAGACGCTGAGCTTCACCCGCGCCGCCGAGTCCCTCGGCATCCGGCAGCCGACGGTCAGCCAGCACGTCCGCCGGCTCGAGGAGGCCGTCGGACGACCGCTGTTCGTGCGCGACACCCGCAGCGTCACGCTGACCTCCGACGGCGAGGCGATGGCCGGGTTCGCCCGCGAGATCATCGCTGCGCAGCAACGGGCCGTCGGCTACTTCACCGGCTCGCACCTCGCCGGACGTCTCCGCTTCGGCGTGACCGACGACCTGGCCCTCACGCCGCTGCCCCGGATCCTGCGCGACTTCCGCCAGCTCTACCCGCGCATCGACCTCGAGCTCGCGGTGCTGCAGAACGACAGCCTGATCCGGCGCATCGAGTCGGGCCACCTCGACGTCGCCTTCGTCAAGCGCAGCGCCGGGACGCCGACCCCGACGCGGGACAGGTCGTCCGTCGCGACCACCTCGTGTGGGTGGGCACCGACGGCACCCGGCTCGATCCCGAGCAACCGGTGCCGCTCGTCGTCTACCAGGCGCCCAGCCTGTCGCGCGCGATCAGCGTCCAGGCCCTGGAGAAGGCCGGTCGCCGCAGCCGCATCACGTGCACCGTGCGCGGGGTCAACGGGGTCCTGGCTGCCGTCCGTGCCGGACTCGGCATCGCGGTCATGGCCCGCACCCTGACCCCTCCCGACCTCGTCGAGCTGCCCCCGAGCCTGGGCCTGCCCAAGCTCCCGCACCTCGACCTCGTCCTGCTCACCACCAAGGCGGCCCCGGCCGAGCCGGCCAAGGCGCTGACCTCCGCGATCCTCGCGAGCGGGGCACCGCTCGGACCGGTCACGGGCCGCTGACCCGCGCCATACCGAAGCCTTCCCTGATTCCTGCTGGGGCTGGGTCGAAGCTTTCCCAAGTCTGTCCAAGCCGTTGTGGCGCAACGCATCCGGCGGCGCGGAACGTCAGCGCCGCTGTGACTCCCACGCCAGTCGGACGGCTTCGCGGATGGCGTCCGCGTCACCGTCGAGCTCGGCCTGCACCTTGCGGTGCGCCTCCCACCGCGGTGGGACACCGAACGTCTCCGGATGGGCCTCGACGAGCCGGTCGCGGTCCTCGACGTCGACCCGCACGAGCACCGTCCCGGGCTCGTCCTGACGGACCACGAGGCGGTCGTCGACGTACCACGCGACCCGGCCGGGGTGGCCCTTGCGCTTGCACCCCGGCAGGGACGTCGCGAACTCGTCCAGCTCGTCCAGCGTCATCCCGCCGACGCTAGCCGCGACCGGGGGAGCGGACCAGACCTAAGCGGCCCGCCCCGTCAGCGGACCCCGAACAGCTGGGTCGTGGGCGCCCACGTCGTGGTGAGCTTCCTGGGGGAGTTGACCTGGCCCCTGCCATCGCCGGCGTAGACGTAGGTGATGTTGGTCGTGGTGCGCGCGAGCAGGTCCGCCTTGCCGTCGCCGGTGAGGTCGCCGGTGGAGAAGATCGACGCGAAGCTGCCCCAGCCGGTGCCCACGACGCGTCCCGACGTGAGCCCGGTGCCGGTCGTCCCCGCGCCGGAGCCGGCGTAGAGGTCGAGCTGCCCGTTCGCCCTGCGGCCCAGAAGGTCCGGTCGCCCGTCGCCGGTGAGGTCGCCGGGGGTGGCGATGTCGACGAAGTTCTGCCAGCCCGTGCCGATCTTGTCGGGCCGTGCCGACGAACCCGCCGGCGCCGTTCCCCGTGAGGAGCCACAGCTCGCCGTTGGCCTTGCGCGCCAACAGGTCTGGCTTGCCGTCGCCGGTCCAGTCGCCGGGGGCGAGCAGCAGCGTCGTGGTCGAGAACCCGGTGCCGACGAGCACCTTGCCCGGCTTGAAGCCTCCGCGCCCGTTGCCGCGGTAGAGCCACACGGCACCGGTCGGGGTCAGGGCCAGGACGTCGGAGAACCGGTCGCCGTCGAAGTCGCCCGGCGACAGCACCTGGGCGAAGGCGCCCCAGCCCGTGCCGACCTTCGCCGGGGTGCCGACCGCGGCACCGATCACCGGGTACAGCAGCAGGTCACCTGTCTGGGTCCGACCGAGCACGTCGCCGCGGCCGTCGCTGTTGAACCCCCCGCGTGGAGCGGTGGTGAGGACCAGGGGCGGCTTGACCTTGGTGTAGGCCAGCCCGGACAGGGCCTTCCAGTCGTTGGCGGCGACCTTGCCCGTGACGGTGAGCTGTGCGGCCTTCTGGAACGCCGACACGGCCGTGGTGGTCTGGGCGCCGAAGTTGCCGTCGGCCGTGCCCACGGAGTAGCCGCGACGGTTCAGCTCGAGCTCCAGGTCGCGGACGGGCCACCCGGTGGCGCCGGCGGCCAGCGTCAGTGACCCGTATGCGGCGTACAGCCGTGTGGTCGTGACCGGGGCGGGTGCGGGGGGTGCGACCTTGGTGTAGGCCAGCCCGGACAGGGCCTTCCAGTCGTTGGCGGCGACCTTGCCGGTCACGGTGAGCTGGGCGGCCTTCTGGAACGCCGACACGGCCGCGGTCGTCATGGCGCCGAAGTCGCCGTCGGCCGTGCCCACGGAGTAGCCGCGACGGTTCAGCTCGAGCTGGAGGTCACGCACGGGCCACCCGGTCGAACCAGCGGCCAGCGTCAGTGACCCGTATGCGGCATACAGCCCCGCGGTCGTGACCGGGGCGGGCGCGACCTTGGTGTAGGCCAGCCCAGACAGGGCCTTCCAGTCGTTGGCGGCGACCTTGCCGGTGACAGTGAGCTGCGCGGCCTTCTGGAACGCCGAGACGGCCGCGGTCGTCATCGCGCCGAAGTCGCCGTCAGCGGTTCCGACGCGCGTACCCCCGACGTGCCAGCTCGAGCTGCAGGTCGCGGACGGAGCAGCCCGGTGGAGCCGGCGGCCAGCGTGAGCGAGCCGTACGTGGCATACAGCTTGCTTCCGCTGACGGGGGCAGGCGGCGGGGCGACGATCGGCGCGGCGGCCATGGCGTAGGTCGCGGCCTTGCTGCGGATCGTGCTCATCTGCGGGTAGAGGTACTTGCCGGGGCACAGGGTGTACGAGGTGTTCTGGTGCGCGTGCACCGTCGGCAGGGTGACGGTCGTGCCGGCGGCGAACTTCGCACCGGTACCGCCCTGCGAGGTGAGCTGGGTCGTGGCGAGGGGGTTCGACGCCGTACTGCGACAGCTTCCAGCCGGCGACCTTGGCGAGGGCGTCGACCATCACCGCCGGCGCGGCCGCGGTCTCGTAGTTGCCGATCGCCGCGATCCCCATGGTGTCGGTGTTGAAGCCCATCGAGTGCGCGCCGCGGACCGGTTCGGTGATGGATCCGGCGCGTCCCTCGTACACCCGTCCCCACTTGTCGACGAGGAAGTTGTAGGCGATGTCGGCCCAGCCCAGGCCCTGGGTGTCGTAGGCGTAGATGCCGCGGACCTGCGCTGCAGCCGTCTCCGGCGTGTAGTCGTTCGTCCCTGGCCGTGTGGTGGATCGTGATGGCCTTGATGGTGCTGCTCAGCGTCTTGCTGCCGCGCAGGCTCTCGTCGGCACCCCACTGGGCGCGGGTGATGATGGTCGGCTGGACCGCGGCGGCCGAGGCCGAGGCGGCCGGCGTACTGGCCGTGAGGTTCTTGTCGGCGGGGGAGGTGCCGGGGTCGATCGTCGTGACCTGGAGGTCGGGCAGGGTGCGTCCCTGTGGGGTGTCGACCCGCACCTGGATGCCGGTGCCGCCGTCGGTGACGATCGGCGTCGTGCCCAACCGGGCGCCGACCGACTCGGGCGTGCCGGCCTCGGGGCCGTCGTCGGGCACCGGGAGCAGCTCCCACGCCGTCCAGCCCTTCGCCTCCTTGATGCGCACCTGAACGGTCACGTCGTCGGCGGACAGGTTGGTGGTGCTGGCCCAGGAGATGCCGGCGACCGTGAACCGGGGGCGTGGCTGCTCCCGGGTCAGGACCGAGGTGACCCGGGGGCTCTGGTGGGCGGGGGCGACCGAGCGGGCCGCGTCGGAGGTGACGGTCGCGGAAGCGGAACCCATGGCGGTGGATCCGAGGACGGCGGGGGCCTTGGCCGGGGCCGCGGCGGTGGCCAGGCGGCGGCCGGCCTTGGCCTCCAGGCCGGCGGCGACGGGGTCGATGCCGCCGATGGGGGTGCTCACGACCTTCGGTGCCACCGGCCGGGGGGTGTCGGCGGAAGCGAAGGAGACGGTCGGGAGGGCGACGAAGACGGGGGTCAGGGCAACGGCAAGGGCAGCAGAGATCAGTCGCATCAGTTATGTCCGGGAGGGTCAGCAGGGGCGGGTGTGACGACAGTGAAGCGTTTCACCTGCAGTTGACGTAGTGGGCCTAGAACAAAAAGATGAGCCATTCGGACGACCTGGCTACGGCGTGTCGTGCAGCCCCGTCGGCGTGGCGCGTATGCCGCGGGTCTGGCCGAGATGAGCAGCTCCCCCGCATGGCGTCCCCGCGCTTTCCCGCCGGGGTGCGCGGTCAGGTGGCCCGACCTAGTGTCGAAGAGTGAGTGGCAGCGCGGCCCCGGCGACGCATCCGGCACGAGCGGTCCGTGAGGCCCTCGACGCGGTGCGATCCGCACCGACGATCCTGCAGGCGCTGCGTCTCGTGGCCGGGGTGGTGACGGCTGCGGCCGACGACCATGCCGGGTCGAGCGTGGAGGACCTGCGGCTCGCGGCGAGCGACCGCAGCGATGCCGTGGCGGCGCTCGCCGCCGTGCACGCTCTTGGTGCGCTTCCGGTCGCCGATGCTGCGACCCTCGTCGGGCTGCTGGCGTCCGGTGACGCGTTCCGGGTCGAGCACGCCGCGTGGGCGCTGGCCCGAAGCGCGCCCGTCCCCGACGCGACGCCGCTGCTGGTCGACCTCGTGGCGGCCGGCGGGGTCACCGGCATGCTGGCGCAGCGCACCCTCGAGCGCTGGGCGCCCCAGGCACCCGAGGTCGTCCTCGACGCACTGTCGGTCGCTCTCGAACGGCCGGACGGACGAGCCCGCGTGGACCACGTCGCGCGCACCCGGCTGGTCGAGACCGCGGGGCTGGTGCCCGGTGCCGCAGCGACGGCGCTGCTGCTCGGTGTCGTCGACCGTGGCAGCGAGGCGCCAGCCACCGGGGCAGCAACTACAGGGGCGCCGTCCACCGGGGCGCCGTCCACCGGGGCGCCGGCCGTCGAAGCGTCGGCCACCGTGGCAGCCGCTGCCGCGGCTCTGGGCGACTGGTTCGCCTCACGACCCCGCACGCGGGCGGGGCAGCGCGGACGCGGCCACGCGCCATACCCGGGTCGTGCGGGGTCGGGCCTGACGGTGGCGCAGCTGTTCCTGCACGCCGACATCGACGGGGAGCTGAGCAGCGCCGGCAAGGGGGACACCGGCGGGATCGCCACGCTGCTCGTGCACCTCGGCAACGCCCTGCTGGAGTCCGGGGCTGGGGTCGAACGGGTCGTGACCATCTCTCGCGGTCGCCCCGGGGCCGGCCACGTCCCGGACCACGTGGCCGCCCCGGCCACCACTACGCGCAGGTGCCGCTGGAAGGTCCACCGCAGGGCATGGCCGATGCCTGGATGCACCGGGTCGCCGTCCGCCGGGGCGTGCGACGGATCCTCCGCGCGGCGGGCACCGTGGACGCGATCCACCTGCGGATGGCCGACGTGGGTTCGATGGCCGCTGCCGAGGCTGCACGTGAGCTCGGCGTACCCGTTGTCTTCACGGTGGCGCCCGACCCGCACGCCCTGCTCGCCTCCCGGGAGGCGTCCGGAGCTCTCACCCGCGAGTCGTTCGCCGCTGCGGATGCGTTGGAGCACCTGACCTTTCGTGACCACCTGGTCCGCGAGCTGGCGCGCGACGCCGACCGGCTCGTGCTGTTCCCGCGTCCCGAGCTGGGCCGCGACAGCCTCGAGCTCCTGGGGCTCGACCTCGCCGCCGAAGGGGCCCGCGCCACCGTCGTCGCGGAGGGCATCGACTTCCGGGCCGTCGACCGCGCCGGCGCCGCCCACAGGGCGACGCGCAGGGGAGGCGTCGCGGACGATCCCACCACCGTGGCCCTGGCCGAGCTCGACGCACTGCTCGCGACCCTGCCACCCGAACGGCGGGACCTTCCGCTGGCGATCACGGTCGGCCGGCTCAACCGCGTCAAGGGCATGGCCACCCTCGTCGAGGCGTGGAGCCGGGACGCATCCCTGCACGACCGTTGCAACCTGCTCGTCGTGGGCGGCGACCTCGACGACCCGTCGGGTGACGAGGCCGCGGAGCTGGCCCGCCTCCACGCCGCCGTCCCACCATCGGTCTCGGGAGCCCAGGGGCTGCTGCTGCCCGGTCACCGCCCGCACGCCACCGTCGCGGCGTGGTTGGCCGCCACTCGTGCGCGGTCGCCCCGAGCTGGCAGCACCGGACGGGATCTACGTGTCGGCCAGCCTCAAGGAGGAGTTCGGCCTGGCCATCCTCGAGGCGATGGCAGCCTCCCTCGTGGTCGTGGCCCCGGACGGCGGGGGACCGGCCACGTACGTCGAGCCCGGCGTCACCGGGGTCCTCTGTGACACGTCGGCGCCGTCGACCCTGGTCGAGGCGATGCACCGGGCGCTGGACATGGCCGCGTCGCCCGAGACCGCCATGCGCCAACGGCGGGCGCTCGCGACGTTGCGGGACCGGTTCAGCATCACGACGATGGCCGGCGCCCTCGCGGGGGTCTACGCCTCGATCGCCGAACACGTCGACGACGCCGGCGGCGCCCGGGGCGCGACCCACGTGCCACCCGCCGGGGCGGCGTCGTGACGCTGCTCGTCATCAGCCCGGACTACGCCTCCCACCTCTACCCGCTCGCCACCCTGGCCACGGCCTGGGCCGAGCAGGGGGAGCGGGTCGTCGTCGCCACCGGCCCGGCGACGGACGCGATCGTCGAGGGGTTCGGGTTCGAACGAGCCCACCTGCAGCTCGGTCGAGGGTCCAACCCCGGGGTGATCCGGGCCGAGGAGCAGCCGACCGGTGAGGACGACGCCCTGCGCGGGTTCTTCGACGCCACGAGGCGAGGAGCGTTGGAGACACTGGAGTTCCAGGCTCGAGCACGGGGGGACGACCTGCTCGTGGGCGCCGGTCGAGGTCGGTCGGGCCGTGCTCGACGTGGTCGACCGCGTCCGACCCGACACCGTCATCGTCGACCACCTGGCGTTCTCGGCCCGGCTCGCCCTGGGCAGCGCGGGGGTCCCTCACGGTGACGTCGTGCTCGGCCACCCGACCGCCCTACCCGTGGGCGACGAGGTGTACGGCTGCCCGCCCGTGTTTCCGAAGGCGTTCGACATCGACCCGGAGCGGCTGGCCGGGCTGCGACTGCTCTGCGAGGACGTCCGCGACACCTTCACCCGCGAGTGGAACGCCGCCTCCCGCGCGCTGTCCTCCTCGGCTGCTGAGGTGGACGACGCGTTCGCCGTGACCGGCGACGTGCTGCTGCTCAACTACCCCGGCGAGCTGCACGACCCGGGCCGGACGCGCCTGCTGCCGCCGCACCGCTTCCTCGGGTCGGCGGTGCGGGCCGAGCCGGACGACGCCGCTGTCTCGCGGTGGTTGGCGGCCAGCGAGCAGCCGGTCGTCTACGTCAGCCTCGGCAGCTTCCTGTCGGTCCGGGGGGACGTCCTGGCCCGGGTGGCCGACGCGTTGCGCGGGCTCGACGTCCGGGTCGCCCTGGCCCACGGTTCGACGCCGGCGTCAGAGCTGGGGGACCTCCCGGCCACCTGGCTCGTGCGCGAGGTCCTGCCGCAGGTCACCTTGCTCCGCTCGGCCTCCCTCGCCATCACCCACGGAGGCAACAACAGCGTCACCGAGGCGCTCACCGCCGGTGTGCCGATGCTCGTCCTCCCACTCTCGACCGACCAGTTCGCGGGAGCCGCCGCTCTTGAATCAGCAGCCGTGGCAACAGTTCTCGCGCCCAACACCGCGACGCCGATCGAAATCCGTCGGGTGGCTGCCGAGCTGCTCGCCGACTCCGACGTGTCGGCCAGGCTCGCCGAGCTCGCGGCCTCGCTGCGCACCTCGCCGGGCGCGCAGCGTGCCCGGGAGGCCCTCGCCGGGGTGCCCGCTGCAGCCACCTGAGCCGCCGTGGCAGGGTGGGGCGAGGTCACCGGTGAGGTGCCGGAGACGACTGCCCTTTCCCCAACCCCATACCCAGGAGGACCCTTGATCTTCATCACCGCGAAGTTCCCCGTGAAGCCCGAGCACGCCGACGCGTGGCCGGAGCTGAGCCGGGCGTTCACCCAGGCGTGCCGGGCCGAGGACGGGTGCCTGTGGTTCGACTGGGCGCGCAGCCTGGACGACCCGAACGAGTACGTCCTGGTCGAGGCGTTCCGCGACGACGAGGCCGGCGCGGCACACGTGCAGTCCGACCACTTCAAGGCCGCCACGAGCGAGCTGCCGCAGTACCTCTCGGCCACGCCCCGCATCGTCAACGCGAACGTCGAGGGGACCGGTTGGTCAGAGCTCGGGGGAGATGGCCGTCACGTCCTGACGGCCTGAGCCGGGGTGGAGCAGGGTGAAGCGGGCTCAGCTGGTGAGCCAGGTCTCCTCGGTGCCGAGGCCCTGGAGCTCGGCGTCGAGCCTGCCGACGAGGCGGACGGCGAGCATGCGGTGGGACAGCAGGTCGGCCGAGGCGGCCACGAGGGCAGTGTGCTCGGCGGTGCCCACACGGGCGCGGTCGGCCCGGGGCTCGGAGGTCGTGCGGTCGTTGTCCACGGGCAGGACGTTATTGAGCCGTGACCCGCGTCCCCGTGCCAACGGCGATGTCCTAGACCGAACGTATGAGGAACGTCCCCGAAAGGGACGAGGCTCTGCCCCCGAGTGCCTTCGCGCCGGGGGCTGGGGATAACTCGGACGGGACCTCCCCAGGTCGCGGCACGATGCCGTCATGAGCTACCACGACCTGCCCCACGACATCCGCACCCGCCCGCTGGGCGACCCGACGCTGCAGGGCGACGTGGTCGACCTCGTCCTCGGCATCGAGGAGCGCCGCAGCGGCGCGGTGGCCCTCATGCTGTGCGACGAGGACGACCGCGGGGTCCAGCCCGTCGTGCTGACCGACCTCCCGGAGGACGCCTCCGTCACCGACCTCCGTCGGCTGCTCGACCTCCTGCTGCCGGTGGTGGGGGAGCAGCGCGGCGCCATCCTCGTGGGACGAGGACGGCGTCGCGGCCTCCTGCCCAGCGACCTCGACCGGCAGTGGCACCAGGCGACCATCGAGGCCTGCGACCGGTATGGCGTCCGCCTCCTCGGCTTCCACCTCGCCTCGCCGGACGGTGTCGCCGCGCTTCCGCAGGTCCTGCGCGAGGCGTCCTGACGCCGCCGAGCTCGCGCTGAGCCCTGCGCGACTGCCCCAGAACTCCCGTCCCGGGCAGGACGGACCGAACTAGTCTGTCGCCATGTACGAGTACAAGGTGGTCCAGGTCCGTGAAGGTCTCATCGGCGGCAAGATGTCGGCCGACAAGCTGGAGAAGGTCCTCAACGAATGGGCCGCAAAGGGGTGGCAGCTGAACTCGATCACGGCGGTCGAGGTCAAGGGCCGGATCGGCCCGGGGTCGACCGAGGGCGTGCTCGTGACGTTCGAGCGCCAGACCGCCTGACGGTGGCCACCACGTCCGGGGGCCGGTCGGCGCCCCACGCAGCCGACACCCATGACGTCATCCGCGTGCAGGGAGCGCGCGAGAACAACCTCAAGGACGTCACCGTCGAGATCCCCAAGCGCCGGCTGACGGTGTTCACCGGGGTCTCGGGATCGGGCAAGAGCTCCCTGGTCTTCGGCACCATCGCCGCCGAGTCGCAGCGGATGATCAACGAGACCTACAGCACCTTCGTCCAGGGCTTCATGCCCAACCTCGCGCGCCCGGACGTCGACGTCCTCGACGGCCTGACGACGGCGATCATCGTCGACCAGGAGCGGATGGGGGCCAACCCGCGCTCCACCGTCGGCACCGCGACCGACGCCAACACGATGCTGCGAATCCTGTTCAGCCGCATCGGCACCCCGCACATCGGACCGCCGACCGCGTTCGCCTTCAACGTCCCGACGCGGGTCGCAAGCGGGGTGATGCGGACCGACAAGGGCGGCCGGGAGGAGAAGACGGTCGTCCGCGACGCGGTCTACCAGGGCGGCATGTGCCCCCGCTGCGAGGGCATGGGGTCGGTCAACGACTTCGACCTCACCGCGATCTACGACGAGACCAGGTCCTGTCCGACGGTGCCCTCCTCGTCCCGGGCTACAGCATGGACGGCTGGTACGGCCGCATCTTCGGCGGCGCCGGCCTGCCGATGGACAAGCCGGTGGCGAAGTTCACCGCCAGGCAGCTCGACAAGCTCCTGTACGGCCCACCGGAGAAGATCAGGGTCGACGGGGTCAACCTCACCTACGAGGGCGTCCTCACCAAGGTGCAGAAGTCGATGCTGTCCAAGGACCTCGAGGCGATGCAGCCGCACGTGCGGCGCTTCGTCGAGCGGGCGGTCACCTTCACGACCTGCCCCGACTGCCAGGGCACCCGGCTGTCCAAGGAGGCCTTGTCCTCGAAGATCCGTGACAAGAACATCGCCGAGCTCTGTGCGATGCAGATCAGCGACCTGGCTGCGTGGCTGCGCGACCTCGACGCGCCACCGGTGGCGCCGCTGGTCGCGAACCTCCAGCACCTGCTCGACTCGTTCGCCGAGATCGGGCTGGGCTACCTCTCCCTCAACCGTCCGGCGGGCACGCTGTCCGGCGGAGAAGCCCAGCGCACCAAGATGATCCGTCACCTCGGCTCGTCCTTGACCGACGTCACGTACGTCTTCGACGAGCCGACGATCGGCCTGCACCCGCACGACATCGCCCGGATGAACCAGCTGCTCGTGCAGCTGCGAGACAAGGGCAACACCGTCCTCGTGGTCGAGCACAAGCCCGAGACGATCGCGATCGCCGACCACGTCGTCGACCTCGGTCCCGCAGCGGGCACCGGCGGGGGCTCGGTGTGCTTCGAGGGCACCGTCGAGGGCCTGCGCGCCAGCGACACCACGACCGGGCACCACCTCGACGACCGCGTCGCCCTCAAGGGCTCGGTGCGCGCCGCCACCTCCGTGCTGGAGGTCCGAGGTGCCTCGACCCACAACCTGCGCGACGTCGACGTCGACATCCCGCTCGGGGTGCTGTGCGTCCTCACCGGGGTCGCAGGGTCCGGCAAGAGCTCACTGGTCCAGGGCTCGGTCGCCGGGCGCGACGGCGTGGTGGTCGTCGACCAGGGCGCGATCCGCGGCTCGCGGCGCAGCAACCCCGCGACCTACACAGGACTCCTCGAGCCCATCCGCAAGGCGTTCGCGAAGGCCAACGGGGTGAAGCCGGCGTTGTTCAGCTCCAACTCCGAGGGCGCCTGCCCCGCCTGCAACGGCGCCGGGGTCATCTACACCGAGCTCGGCGTCATGGCGACCGTCGAGTCCGTGTGCGAGGAGTGCGAGGGTCGGCGCTTCCAGGCCTCGGTGCTCGAGTACGAGCTCGGCGGTCGCAACATCGCCGAGGTGCTCGCCATGCCGGTGGTCGAGGCGCTGGCCTTCTTCGGTGAGGGTGAAGCGCGCACGCCCGCCGCCCACAAGGTCCTCGAGCGGCTCGCCGACGTCGGCCTGGGATACCTCACCCTGGGCCAACCCCTGACCACCCTCTCCGGGGGTGAACGGCAGCGCCTCAAGCTCGCCACCCAGATGGCGGAGAAGGGTGACGTCTACGTCCTCGACGAACCCACGACCGGTCTGCACCTCGCCGACGTCGAGCAGCTGCTCGGACTGCTCGACCGCCTCGTGGAGTCGGGGAGGTCGGTGGTCGTCATCGAGCACCACCAGGCCGTGATGGCGCACGCCGACTGGATCATCGACCTCGGACCAGGAGCCGGCCACGACGGTGGCCTGGTCGTCTTCGAGGGGACTCCGGCCGACCTCGTCGCCGACAGGTCCACACTCACCGGGGAGCACCTCGCCGCATACGTCCGGAGCTGACCTCACCCACCGTGGATGCACGGCATCGAGAGCGTCCTCCTCAGGGCGTCGCAACGGGCCGCATCCGGACGCCGTCGCTCGACACCCGGAGCCTCTGGAGGTGATCGGCGGCGTCTGGTTGTCGGTTTTGTCAGGTCCCTACCAACCTCGCGCCGTCGGTGTCGGGGATCCGACCTGTTCCCAGCCGAACGGATGACCCCGCAGGTCGGCGGGGTGGCTGATACTGGTGCAGTGCTGGGGAGCGCGTTCACGACAACGCTGAGGGAAGCCCAAGCCGGGGACGAGCAGGCGTTCACCCGGCTCTGGCGCGACGCCAACCCCTTGGTGGTCCGTTACCTGCGGGTGATCGGTGCCGACGACGCGTATGAGGCGGCCTCCGAGGGTTGGGTCACCGCGGTTCGCGGACTGCCGGGGTTCACTGGCGACGAGTCTGCGTGGCGGGTCTGGCTGCTCGCCTGCGCCCGCCTGCGGGCGGAGCAGGGCACGCAGCGACAGCGCTGGGCCACGGTCACCCCGATCGACCGCCGGTCGGCCCCTACGGCGAAGTCCGCCGCCTCGAAGTCCGCCACCTCGAAGTCCGCCGGCTTCGACCTCCACCACCTCGGCCAGCGCTGCCTCCGCCGCCGCCAAGGCCTCCGCCGCTGCGGCAGCGGCTGCTTCGGCCCTCGCGGCGACGGCAGCGACGATGACGGGCAGGGGACGCGACGACGAGGCCGACCTCGAGGCCCTGCTCAGGTCCACCCATGGAACCCACCAGGAGCGGTGTGGGCTCAGCGACACCATCGCCGCGCTGCGCGCCCTGCCGCTGGGGCAGGGCGAGATCCTCATGCTCCGGCTCGGGGCCGGGCTCCCGGTGCGCGCGGTGTCCGACGTCGTTGGCTCCGACGACCAGACGGTCCGCCGAGCGCAGGCCCGCGCCCTCGAGCGCCTCGAGGTCGAGGCCGACCTCGTCGCCTGGTCCCTGGGTGCCCCGCCCACCGCCGCCGAGCTGGCCGACGAGCGGGTCGCCCTGGCCGCGTACCGCCACATCCCCCGACCGCCCGCCTGGGCCGTGCCGCGCACCCGGGTCATCACCGTCGGCCGGCCACCGGCCGGCAGCCGTGCCGGTCGTCGCACGGCCCTGGGCATCGCCAACGCCGCCGGGCGCTCCCGCACCGCACTCCTCGCGATCTCCGCCTTCTCGGCTGCCGTGATGTCTCTCGGTGGGCTGAGTGCGGCCGCCTATGTCGGCGCGCTCCCGAGCGGGGTCCAGCAGGTGATGCACGAAGCCATCGGCGCCCCGCCCCCGACCGTGGGGCCGTTGCGGGCGAAGCCGACGTCCCAGGCCGAGCCCCGCCCTGCCCCGGTGACGACGACCCCGCCGCGCGGCCGAGCCGTGGCCGCCCCCGGGTCCGCGACCCGGTCGAGCGCGCCCGCCCTGCCCCTCACCCCGAACGTGCCCGTGGCGAACCTGTGCCGCGAGTGGTCGGCCCACCGGACGGCCGGCACCGGCGGAACGTCCTCGAACGTCTTCCGCGACCTGACCGCCGCCGCCGGCGGCGCGGACCGGGTCACGCTGTTCTGTGCCACGGCCACGGCTGCCGCCACGGTGACCCCCACAGCCACTCCCACGGTCACCGCCGAGCCGGTGCCCCCGACGAGTGCCCCGGCCACGACGACCGCGCCCGAGCCGAGCCCGACCCAACCCAGCTCCCCGACGCAGTCGCCGAGTTCACCCTCGTCGCCCGACACGGGTGTGCCGGTCCCGGTCCCGACCACCCAGACGCCCGACCCGTCGTCCGCGCCGACGACCGCGGCGGACGGCGGCGCCCCCCAGGGGCCTGCCTCGGACCAGGGTGCGTCCTCGACGGGGGCGCCGCAGCCCGCGTCGACGACGGACATCACGCCGCCTCCCGGCTAGGGACCGGCAAGGGACGCACCGACCCGAACCACCTGCAACCACCACGCTCCTCCACAGGCACCTGCGCGCCACCGCGCCGATCTCGGTGGGATCACCGATGCGGCGTGCGCAGCCCCGCGGTGCACTGGACCGTGGTCGGCGCTCGTCGGCCGCACGGGAGGTGGGACCGGTGGTCAGCGTGGAGTTCGTGCCGATGATCAAGGCGCCGCAGGGTTGGCCGGTGGCGGTCATCGCCACCGTCGCCATGGTGGCGCTCGCGGCGCTCGACCTGGCAGGGGCCGTGGCGGCCAAGGAGTGGGCCCTGCACCGGTCGCTGGGGCCGATGCTCGTCGGGCTCGCCACCTTCGCCGCACTGTTCTGGGTCTATGCCTCGTCCCTGCAGTACGCCGAGCTCGCCCTCGTCACCATGGGCTGGATCGTCCTGCTCCAGGTGGGTCTCGTGGTCGTCGACCGGGTGAGGTACGGCATCGACCTGCCGCCCGGCAAGTGGGTCGCCGTCGCCATCCTCCTCGCGGCCCAGGCCTATCTGCTGCTCGCTCCCGCGGCGGGCCACTCGGTGGCGTCCTCGCCCTCCTGACCCTGGCGCGGCCGCGGTTCGGCGGATCCGCTGCTCGCGTAGGCTTCCCGCGTGTTCTTCCCCCTGACCGTGGTCGTCCTCGCCACCGCGGTGCTCCTGCTCGCGTTCGCCGGTGTGTATGCCGCCCGCGCCCGCCTGCTCGACGACCGCCTCCTGCTCGTGGCCGCCATCGTCGAGCTCGGGGTGCTGGTCCAGGCGGTCGTCGCGGTCGCCCACCTCGGCAGCGTCCCGGGCGACGGCGCGGAGACGGCGACGTTCGCGGCATACGCCATCACGCTGCCGTTCCTGCCCCCGGCGGCGGTCTACCTCACCCTCAAGGAGAAGACCCGCTGGTCGATGGGCGTCGTTGCGGTGGCCGCCTTCGCCGTCGCCGTGATGACCGCACGCCTCCAACAGATCTGGAACCTCCATGGCTGACGCCCCCCGCTCCACCCGCTCCGGCCCGGGCATCGTCCTCGTCGCCGTGTACGGGCTCCTGGCGCTCGCCGCCACCGGCCGCTCGGTCCTGCAGATCACGGAGTACTTCTCCCGTGCGCCGCTGGCCTACGTGCTGTCGGCGCTCGCCGCCGTCATCTACCTCGTCGCGACGGTCGCCCTGGCTCGCGGCGACCGGACCTCACGTCGCGTGGCGACCGCTGCGATCACCGTCGAGCTGGCCGGGGTGCTGGTCGTCGGGTTGGCGTCCTACCTCGCGACGGACGCGTTCCCCGACAAGACCGTGTGGTCGCACTTCGGCTCGGGGTACGGCTACGTGCCGCTCGTGCTCCCGGTGCTCGGCCTGCTCTGGTTGCGCCGCACCGCGGGCGGACGCAGCGCCTGATCCTGCCGGGAAGCCCTATGCGAGCCGCGTCAGCCGCGTCAGCCGTCGACGGGCTCGAGCAGCAGGACGGGGATCAGGCGGTCGGTCTTGACCTGGTACTCCGCGTAGGGCGGGAAGGCCGCGACACAGCGCTCCCACCACTCCTCGCGCTCGGCACCGTCGATCTCGCGGGCCCGCGCGGTCCAGGTGCGGTCGTCGTCCTGGAGGTCGAGGACCGGGTTCTTGCGCACGTTGGCGTACCACGCGGGGTGCTCGGGCGCGCCGCCCTTGCTGGCCACCGCGGCATACACGCCGTCGTGCTCGACCCGCATGAGCGGGACCTTGCGCACCTTGCCGGACACCCCGAGCATCGTCAGCATCACGACCGGGCGGTCCTGCACGCTCACCGACCGCGTGGTGCCGGTGCTCTCGATCTTCTCGACCTGCTCGCGGACCCACGCGGTGGGGCTGGGGACGTACTCGCCCTGAATCGTCATGGCTCAATGCAAGCACGGGCCGCCGACGGTCGCACGCGCGGGACCTGTGGACAACGCTCCGTCCCGACCCGGCGCCCGACCTAACCTCGACCCATGACGACGGGGGCGACCACGACGAGGATCGAGGTGCAGGCGGCCGACGTCATCGCGCTGGGGGAGGCGATGACCGAGGTCGCCGCCGACCTGCAGTGGAGCGCGCAGGCCGCGGCAGGGCAGGCCTGGGCGCTGGGGTCCGGCCACAGCGCGGCCGCGCTCGCGGACGTGCTGGGGGACTTCGAGCACCAGCGTCTCGTGCTGGGGCGGGTGCTCGGCGACCTCGCCACCGGAGCCCGGCACGCCGGCGCCCTCTACGTCGAGGTCGAGGAGCAGGTCGGGGGGATGTTCGACGCCGGAAGTGCTCCGTGACCGGGATCGAGGCGCCTGCGGTCCTCCCGCCGGTCGCGGGCGATCCCGACGAGGTGCTCAGGTTGGCAGCGGGGCTGGCCTCCGAGGCCGAGCTGCTCGTCGCGCTGTCCCGCACCCTGCGGGGGCTGGCCGATCCCGCGGTGGCCACCTGGGCGAGTCCGGCCGGTGCGGCCTTCGGACGCCGGGTGTGCACCGTGCCAGGCGTGCTCGACCGGATCGGCAACCGGTACGGCGTCGCGGCCGCGGCGTTGCGACGCTTCGCCGGTGCCTTGCGACAGGCTCAGGCGGAGGTGGCACAGTGCCAACGGCTGCACGAGCAGGAGTGGCCGGCCTTCCTGCGGGCCGGCGACCAGATGTCGCTCGCCGAGACGAGCGACGACCCGGCCCAGCGGCTGCTCGCAGGGCAGTACCGGGCTCAGATGGTGACGCACGGCGAGCGGGTGCAGCTGGCGGTGCGGCGCCACGCGGAGGCGCGCGAGGCCTGCGCGGCGGCCGACCGGGCCTGTGCCGTCGTGCTGCGCGGTCTGCTGGACGACGGGCTCGCGGACAGCAGGCTCTATGACGCACTGACCGGGACCGGTCGCGCCGCCGGCGCGGTGGCCGACGTCGCCGGCGCCATCGCCATGCTGCCCCCGGCCCGGCCACTGGGTGTGGTGGCGACCGGCGCGGAGGTGCTCGGCCTGACCGCTGACGCGGCCGTCCTCGCGCTCTACGGCGACGGTGACCTGGCCAGCCTCGGCATGGGGGTGGTCGCGGCAGCCGCGGGCGTGGCAGGTCCTGTGCTCAAGGCGGGCGCCCGGGCGACGAACGCCTCCGCCGTCTCGGCCGCGGGCACGCGGGCGGCTCGTCGCAGCCTGCGCCTCACCACGACAGACCGCCTGGGCGCGGGCCTCGCGGCGACCACGCCAGGGGTGAAGCCCGGTGTGCTCGGTCGCACCGAGGTGGCGATGGTCGGGCCCGCCACCCCGCGACCCGCGCAGCGGTGGACCCGTCCGCCCCGGTCCGCGGCAGCGCTGCGCCCGTGGCTGCACGAGCAGACCACGGTACGGGCGACGACCTGGGCCAGGGCCCGCTGGGTCGACGACCTCACGACCGTGCTGCGTGCCGAGGGGGCCTCGACGAGGTGGCACGTCGCGGGCCTGGCGGCCGACGGCGCGGCGCGCGGCCTGCGGCAGGGAGAGTCGGCGCGCGAACGCCAGCTCGACGAGCGCGAGCAGTCGGACCTGCGCGAGAGCGGGCTGCGGCACCGTTGACCTGTCCCGTATGCCGGAAATAGGCTCCGAGGTGCAGAAGCAACCTTCCGCCATGTGGAATCGCGAGGCATCCCCTCATGGACACCGACGTCCTTGCTCGACGGCTGCGCACCCTCGTGGGTGAGCACGCCGTCATCACCGACCGCCAGCAGCTGCGCACCTACGAGTGCGACGGCCTGACCCACCACAAGGTCGTCCCGGCCCTCGTGGTGCTGGCCGAGACCACGGCGCACGTCGCCGCAGCGGTCACCGAGTGCGCCCGGGCGGGCATCCCCTTCGTCGCTCGTGGCTCGGGGACTGGCCTGTCCGGTGGCGCGCTTCCCCACGCCGACGGCGTCCTCATCGTGCTCAGCCGGATGCGCGCGATCCTCGAGGTCGACCGCGCCAACCAGCGCGCCGTCGTCGAGCCCGGGGTCATCAACCTCCAGCTCAGCGAGACCACCCGGCCCGAGGGCTACTACTTCGCGCCCGACCCCTCGAGCCAGCAGGTCTGCTCGATCGGCGGCAACGTCGCGGAGAACTCCGGGGGAGCGCACTGCCTCAAGTACGGCTTCACCACCAACCACGTCACGGGGCTGGAGTTCGTCACGCCGCAGGGTGAGGTCGTGGCGCTCGGCGGCAAGGCGCCCGACCCGACGGGGTACGACCTGCTCGGTGCCGTCGTCGGCTCGGAGGGCACCCTCGGGGTCGCCACCGCAGGTGACGGTGCGGCTGACGCGGTCGCCGCAGGACGTCAGCACCCTGCTCGCGGCGTTCCCCTCGACCGACCAGGCGGGGGCGGCGGTCTCGGCGATCATCGGCGCTGGGGTGATCCCGGCGGCCATCGAGATGATGGACGCGCTCGCGATCGAGGCGGCCGAGGCGGCGGTCCACTGCGACTACCCCCAGGGCGCGGGTGCCGTCCTCATCGTCGAGATCGACGGACCGACCGCCGACGTGCGACACGTGTTCGCCGAGGTCGAGCGGCACTGCCAGGAGGCCGACGCCTTCGAGATCCGGATCGCGAAGGACGACGCCGAGCGCGCCCTGTTCTGGAAGGGCCGCAAGTCCGCGTTCGCCGCGGTGGGCCGGATCAGCCCCGACTACATCGTCCAGGACGGCGTCATCCCGCGAACTGCACTGCCCGAGGTCCTGCGCCAGATCGCAGCCCTGTCAACGGATTCCGGCGTCCGAGTCGCCAACGTCTTCCACGCCGGCGACGGCAACCTGCACCCACTCGTGCTGTTCGACCAGTCCGTCCCGGGGGAGGGGGAGCGGGCCGAGGAGGTGTCCGGCTCCATCCTCGACCTGTGCATCGAGCACGGCGGCTCCATCACCGGTGAGCACGGGGTGGGCAGCGACAAGGCGAAGTTCATGCCGCGGATGTTCACCGAGGACGACCTCGACACGATGCAGCTCGTGCGGTGCGCGTTCGACCCGGACTCGATCTCCAACCCCGGCAAGATCTTCCCGACCCCTCGGCTGTGCGGCGAGCGTCCCGGCCGCCACCAGGGAGCGCATCCGCTCGCGGAGTCCGGCGTGGCGGAGGTCTTCTGATGACTGCGGCTCACGAGGCCCTGCTGCGAGCGTGCGACGGGCACGTCACCGAGGGTTCGGACGCCGACGCCGTCCTCGGTATGGCGCCGCGCTGGGTCGCGTCCCCGGCCACCACCGCGGAGGTGTCGGCCGTCATGGCTGCTGCCTCGGAGCAGGGACTGGCCGTCGTGCCACGCGGCGCGGCGACCAAGCTGCGCTGGGGCAACCCGCCGCACCGGCTCGACGTCGTCCTCGACACCACCCGCCTCGACACCCTCGTGGAGCACGCGGCCGGCGACCTGATCCTCGTCACCGGCGCAGGCCGGCTCCTGGCGACGCTCCAGGAGGATGTCGCCGGCTCCGGCCAGCGACTCGGCATCGACCCGACACGCAGCGGCACCATCGGTGGCACGGTCGCGACCGGCACCAGTGGCCCGATGCGGCTGCGGCACGGGGCGGTTCGCGACCTCGTCATCGGGATGACGCTGGTGCGGGCCGACGGAGTGGTCGCCAAGAGCGGCGGCAAGGTCGTCAAGAACGTCGCCGGCTACGACCTGGCCAAGCTCCTCACCGGCTCGTTCGGCACCCTCGGTGTCATCACCGAGGTGGCCTTCCGGCTGCACCCCGTGCCCCAGGAGCGGCGCTGGGTCACGGTGGCCGTCGACGGGCCGGCCGCTGCCCAGGCCGCCATCCAGGAGCTCGTGCACAGCCAGCAGGTGCCGGTCGCCGCCGAGGTGGACTGGGCCGACGGCCGGGGCAGCGTGACCGCGCTGCTGGAGGGTCACGCAGAGGCCACCCGTGAGTGCGCCGACACCGTCGCCCGCGCGCTCGGGTCAGGAGCAGGGATCTCCGACCTCGCCCCCGACTGGTGGGGTGCCGACCTCGCGACCACCGACGGCACCTCGGCCAAGGTCACGCCCGTTGAAGGCGACCGGTCAGGTGGCGGCCCGAGCTTGGTCCGGGTGACGCACGAGATCGCGGGAGCGGGCCGACTGCTGCAGGCCATCACCGAGCTGGAGGAGCAGTACGGCGTCGTGGCGTCGTACCGCGGATCGCCGGCGGTCGGAGTCGGCTGCGCGGTCCTCGACGGTGAGGCCACGACCGTCGTCGCTGCCGCGGAGAGCCTGCGGGCCACCGCAGCGAGTGTCGGGGGTGCCGTCGTCGTCCTCGAGGCCCCGGATGCCGTCCGTGACCGCCTCGACGTGTGGGGACCTGCCACGGCTCTCGACCTGATGCGCTCGGTGAAGCAGCGCTTCGACCCCGCCGGCATCCTCGCCCCCGGTCGCTTCGTAGGAGGCATCTGATGACCAGCACCACGAACCCCTCCGCCCCGGGTGGACCCATCGACCCCGACGGCGTGGGTGGGTTCGACGCGCACCAGCCGCCCTCGCAGGAGCTGCTCGCCGACTGCGTGCACTGCGGGTTCTGCCTGCCGAGCTGCCCGACCTACGTGCTGTGGGGCGAGGAGATGGACTCCCCACGCGGGCGCATCCACCTCATGTCGCAGGTCCGCGAGGGCGAGCCCCTGACCCCCGAGGTCGTCGGTCACTTCGACGCCTGTCTGGGCTGCATGGGGTGCGTGACGGCCTGCCCCTCGGGGGTCAAGTACGACGAGCTCATCACGGCGACCCGGGCCCAGGTCGAGCGCAACACCACGCGTCCGCCGGCCCAGCGGTTCCTGCGGTCGGCGATCTTCGCGTTCTTCCCCTACCCTCGCCGGCTCCGTGCCCTCCGCGGACCGCTGCGCCTGCACCAGCGATCCGGTCTGTCGCGCGTGTTGCGCAGGTCCGGTGTGCTGCAACGGATCTCGCCACACCTGGCGGCGATGGAGGCGCTGGCGCCGCCCCTCGGTGCCGCCGAGCCCGTCGCCGAGGTGACCAGTGCCCGGGGCCAGAAGCGCGGCACCGTCGGCATGCTCCTCGGCTGCGTGCAGCGTGAGTTCTTCCCCGGGGTCAACGCGGCCACGGCACGGGTGCTGGCGGCTGAGGGCTTCGACGTCCTGGCCCCGTCCGGCCAGGGCTGCTGCGGCGCCCTCTCCGCGCACAACGGCCGCGAGCCCGAGGCTGCGGCGTTCGCCCGCAGGCTCATCGACACCTTCGAGATGGCCGGCGTCGAGCACGTGGTGGTCAACTCGGCGGGGTGCGGCTCCTCGATGAAGGAGTATGCCGCGCTGCTCGCCGACGACCCCGCCTACGCGGCCCGCGCGGAGGCGTTCGAGGAGAAGGTGCGAGACGTCAGCGAGTTTCTCGCCGAGGTCGAGCCGGTGGCGACGCGGCACCCGCTCCCGGTGAGCGTGGCCTACCACGACGCCTGCCACCTCGGGCACGCACAAGGGATCCGCAGCCAGCCCCGCCAGCTGCTGGGCGCCATACCGGGCCTGGACGTGCGGGAGGTGCCGGACGGGTCGCTGTGCTGTGGCAGCGCCGGCATCTACAACCTGCTCAACCCCGAGACGGCTCGCGAGCTCGGTGCCCGCAAGGCGGCGAACGTCCAGCGCACCGGCGCCGAGCTGCTCGTCACGGCCAACCCCGGATGCCTGATGCAGATCCACTCCGCCCTCGAACGAGCCGGTACGCCGCTGCCGCTCGCCCACACCATCGAGGTGCTCGACGCCTCGATCCGCGGACGACGACCGCAGGACCTCGGCGTCACCGGCTCTGCGCCGAGCACGGGGAGGCCGGCGACGACCTAGCGAGCAGTGCCCACCCGCCCCATGTCCCACACCGAGGTGAACGCATGTACCGACCTGTTCTCGACGCCGTCGCCGGCTCCCTGACCATCACCGCCCTCGTGGCGATGCTTCCCCTGCTGACCCTGTTCGTCCTGCTCGGCGTGCTGCGCCTGGCTGCGTGGAAGGCCGCCCTGATCTCCCTGGCGGTCTCCATCGTCGTGGCCCTGGCCGCCTACTCCATGCCGGTCGGGCCGGCCGTGTCCGCGGGTCTCGAGGGAGCTGCCTTCGGCTTCTTCCCGATCCTGTGGATCGTCATCAACGCGATCTGGCTCTACAACATGACCGTCGAGACCGGGCACTTCGACGTGCTGCGGCGCTCGTTCGCCAAGGTCAGCGACGACCAGCGGATCCAGGCGGTGATCATCGCGTTCTGCTTCGGGGCCCTGCTCGAGGCGCTGGCCGGGTTCGGCACACCGGTCGCCATCACCAGCGTCATGCTCATCGCGCTCGGCTTCCGCCCGATCAAGGCGGCGACCGTCGCGCTCGTCGCCAACACGGCCCCTGTCGCGTTCGGTGCGCTGGCCGTGCCGATCACCACGCTGGCCACGGTCAGCGGCGAGTCGGAGCACGTGCTGGCCCAGATCGTCGGGCGCCAGACACCGCTGCTCGGTGTCTTCGTGCCCATGGCGCTGGTCTACATCGTCGACAAGGGCAAGGGCGTCCGTGCGACCCTGCCGGCCACCCTCACGTGTGGAATCGCTTTCGCCGTGGCGCAGTTCGCGACGAGCAACTTCCTGTCCACCCAGCTGACCGACATCGTCGCCGCCCTCGTCGGTGCCCTGTCCGTCGTGCTCCTGCTGCGGGTGTGGCAGCCCACCGACACCTACGTCGAGTCCGACGAGCACGAGCTCGTCGGCGCCAGCAGCGGGGCTGCTGTCGGTGGCGCGGCCGCGAGCCGTCGCGGCGACTCCGTGTCCGGCGCCGGCCGGGGGGCGGCTCGGCACGACGAGCCGGTCCCGTCCACGACCGTGGGCGACCTGGCGGCACGTGACGAGGGCAAGGTCGACAGCACCCAAGAGGTGGTCAAGGCCTACGCGCCCTACCTCATCATCATCGCGCTGTTCATCATCGCCCAGATCCCCGGCATCAAGGGCGCCCTCGACGCCCCGACGCGCTCCTTCGCGTGGCCGGGGCTCGACGGGCTGAAGACGGCGTCCGGCAAGACCTCCACGCTGCCGATGTTCAAGCTCAACTGGCTCAGCGCTGCCGGCACCCTGATGCTCATCGCGGGGCTGCTCACCATCCCGGCGATCGGCATCTCGCCGGCCAAGGCGCTCAAGGCCTATGGAGCGACCTACAAGCAGCTCGCCTCTGCGATCCTCACGGTGATGGCCGTCCTCGGCCTCGCCTACGTCATGAACGCCTCGGGCCAGACCGCGTCGCTCGGGTCCTGGATGGCCGGAGCCGGCGCCGCGTTCGCGATCCTGTCGCCCATCCTGGGCTGGCTCGGCGTGGCGGTGACCGGGTCGGACACCTCGTCGAACTCGCTCTTCGGCGCCCTGCAGGTCTCGGCTGCCAAGGACGTCGGGCTCAGCCCGGCCCTGATGGCCGCCGCGAACTCTTCCGGTGGTGTCCTCGGCAAGATGATCTCGCCGCAGAACCTCGCCATCGCCGCCGCCGCGGTCGGCCTGTCGGGCCGCGAGGGCGACCTGTTCCGCAAGGTCGTGGGCTGGAGCCTGGGGTTCCTCGCCTTCATGTGCGTGATCGTGTTCCTGCAGTCCACCTCGGTGCTGGGGTGGATGCTGCCCTGACCGGGTGGCGGACCAGTGGTCCGCGATGAGAGACGGGTATGCCGCGTCGGTGACGACGCGGCATACCCTTGCCGACAGGTCATGAGTGCCAGCGTCGAAGCCCCGGCTCGCTGGCCGGCAACCCTCCTCCGCGGCGGGGTGCCCCGGGTGAGGACCTGGCGCACGGCACCGTCGTGCGCAAGCGCGGGAGACCCGTCGCACGTGTCCGGCACCGTCTCCGGCGGTGGCGACCTGCAGCCACGCCACCCTCGGTGACGGACCACGTCGACGCCGTTCGACGGCACCCGAGAGTGAAGGTCACTGACCATGAGCGACACCCCCAACTGGTCCTTCGAGACCCGCCAGATCCACGTCGGACAGGAGCCCGACTCGGCCACCGGGCGCTCGCGCCCTGCCGATCTACCAGACGACGTCCTACGTCTTCAAGGACACCGAGCACGCGGCGAACCTGTTCGCGCTCAAGGAGTTCGGCAACATCTACACCCGCATCATGAACCCGACGCAGGATGCCGTCGAGCAGCGCGTCGCCTCGCTCGAGGGCGGGGTCGGTGCCCTGCTGGTCGCGTCGGGACAGGCGGCCGAGACGCTGGCGATCCTCAACATCGCCGAGGCCGGTGACCACGTCGTCGCGAGCCCGAGCTCTACGGCGGCACCTTCAACCTGCTCAAGCACACGCTGCCGAAGTTCGGCATCGAGGTCACCTTCGTCGAGGACGCCAACGACGTCGAGTCGTGGCGGGCGGCGGTCCGTCCCAACACCAAGCTGTTCTTCGGCGAGACCATCTCCAACCCCAAGTCCGAGGTGCTCGACATCGAGGCGGTCGCCGCGGTGGCGCACGAGGCCGGCGTGCCGCTCGTCGTCGACAACACGATCGCGACGCCCTACCTCATCCGCCCGCTCGAGTGGGGCGCCGACGTCGTCGTGCACTCCGCGACGAAGTACCTCGGCGGACACGGCACCTCGATCGCCGGCGTCATCGTCGACGGCGGCACCTTCGACTTCGCCGCGGACCCGGAGAAGTTCCCCAACTACAACACCCCGGAGGAGAGCTACCACGGGCTCGTCTTCGCCCGCGACCTCGGCGTCGGCAGCCCGCTCGGCGCCAACCTCGCGTTCATCCTCAAGGCGCGGGTGCAGCTGCTGCGCGACCTCGGGCCGGCGATCGCGCCGTTCAACGCGTTCCTCATCGCGCAGGGCATCGAGACCCTGAGCCTGCGGATCGAGCGGCACCTCGAGAACACCCACAAGGTGGCGGCGTTCCTCCAGGGCCGCGACCAGGTCGAGCGGTCGTGTGGGCGTCGCTGCCGGACCACGAGTCCTACGACAAGGCGCAGAAGTACACGCCGCGCGGCGCCGGCGCGGTGCTCGCCTTCGAGATCGCCGGGCGGAGTGGAGGCGGGACGCCGGTTCGTCGAGGCGCTCACGCTGCACAGCCACGTCGCCAACATCGGCGACGTGCGGTCGCTGGCCATCCACCCGGCGTCGACGACGCACTCCCAGGGGCCCGGACAGCGACCGGCTCGCCGCCGGGGTCACCCCCGGGCTGGTGCGCCTCGCCGTCGGCATCGAGCACATCGACGACATCCTCGCCGACCTCGAGCAGGGCTTCATCGCCGCCAAGGGCGCCTGACCCCGCCTGGCCCTGCCTGTCCCTGCGCGTGCAGCAACCTCTGCTGGCAGAGGTTGCTGCACGCGGGCAGGGAGCAACCTGGGTCCACGGCAGCAACCTCTGCCGAGTGGACCCGACGGGGTCAGCGCAGCCGCACCACCGACCCGTGGCCCGTCGGGTTGCCCTGGGCGTCCATCGGCGCCATGGTGCCGGCGTACAGGTGGTCCTCGCCGTACTCGACGGACACCACTCCCGGGAGTGAGACCACGGCCTGGGGGTGTCCGTGCCGGACCTTCGACACGCGCCCGGCAAAGAGCTCGGCGACATAGATCGTGTGGTCCGGGCCGATGGTCAGGCTGGTCGCCCCGGCGAAACCGGTGGCGATGCGGGTGGCGTGGCCGTTCCACGGGTTGACCCGGTAGACCGAACCGCGGGCACCGGCACTCGGGTCCTCAGGACCGCCGGGGAGGGTGGTGACGTAGAGCATGCCCCCGGGCCCCACCTCGACATCGGTCGGCACGGCCTCGAACTTGTAGGTCTGTCCGACGCACTTCGGCACCCCGTTGGCCTTCGCGAACTCCTCGGTGATGACGAACGGCTGGGGTGGCAGCACCTTCAGGAGGGAGACCTTGCCCCACCGGTCGACCTTGAGCAGGTCGTTCCCCGCAGCATCCGCGACGATCCACGAGCCGTGGCGCCACGGCGTCACCGCGTACGGGTGGGAGTCGACCTGTCCGGTGTAGGAGGCCATCGGCCCGAGCACGCTGGCGGCGCAGCTCGGGTCCTTCAGGCCGTAGTGCACCTTGGCGTCGGGGTTGTACTTGGCCTCGAACCCGGACAGGTCTGCGACGACGGTCTTCGAGCCCCTCTTGACGGTCAGCGTCGTCGCATGGGTGGCGTAGTCGGTGGTGGTGTAGGCGACGGCCTCCTCGGTCACCGCGACGCCGGCCACCTCACCGGGCTGTGGTCCCGTCGCGACCGTGCGGAGCGAGCCGTTACCCCGCACCTCGGACACCGTGCTGGTGCCCCCGTCGGCGACGTACAGGTCGTCGTCCTCGGTGGCGAGGTGGAACGGGGCGATGACCTTGGTGGTCAGAACCTTGGTGTGCCAGCCACGATCGGCGTGGTGGCCTGATCCGTCGTCGGAGTCGGCGCTGGTGCGGGCCGAGGCGGCTGGTGCCGCGAGGAGGGCGGTGGCACCGGCGACCGCCACGACGCCCATCATCTTTCGAGTCATGCGCATAGCTGTGTCCTCCCATTTCTGCCCCCGGCAGGTGCCACAGGGCACATCGAGCCACGCTAGGGACGTTCTTCACAGCGGACGTACAGCAATGGGGTGACGGACAATCTGCGTACGTATGCTGCCTGCATGTCCTCCGCCGAGCCTGCCGAGCCCCGGCTGCCCGGCCGGGCAGGCGGGGTCGAGGACGTGGACGCGACCGACGCCGAGCAGGTGTCCGACGGAGCCCCCGCGCGGGCGCCTCGACCGGGGCGGGCACCTCGACCCGTGCGGGCGCCCCAGCCGGTCCCTGACCTGAGGTACCCCGAGGAGCTCCCGGTCGTCGCGCGCAAGGACGACATCGCCGCGGCCATCCGCGACCACCAGGTCGTCATCGTCGCGGGGGAGACCGGGTCGGGCAAGACCACCCAGCTGCCGAAGATCTGCCTCGAGCTCGGCCGCGGGCAGTCGCGGGCTGATCGGCCACACCCAGCCCCGCCGGATCGCGGCGCGGTCGGTCGCCGAGCGGATCGCCGAGGAGCTCGAGGTCGAGCTCGGCGACGCCATCGGCTACCAGGTGCGGTTCACCGACCAGAGTCAGCGACAGCACGCTGGTCAAGGTGATGACCGACGGCATCCTGCTCGCCGAGATGCAGCGCGACCGGATGCTGCGCAAGTACGACACGATCATCATCGACGAGGCCCACGAGCGCAGCCTCAACATCGACTTCATCCTCGGCTACCTCAAGCAGCTGCTGCCGCGTCGGCCCGACCTCAAGGTCATCATCACCTCGGCGACCATCGACCCGGAGCGCTTCGCCGCGGCACTTCGCGACGCCGACGGCGAGCCCGCGCCGATCATCGAGGTGTCCGGGCCGCACCTATCCCGTCGAGGTGCGCTACCGGCCCACTCGTCGACCCGGACCGCCCCGACGACGACCGAGCGCGACCAGGTCACCGGCGTCTGCGAGGCCGTCGAGGAGCTGTGGACCGAGCGGACGCCGCGACGGGCAGACATCCTCGTCTTCCTGTCCGGCGAGCGCGAGATCCGCGACACCGCCGACGCGCTCGACCGCCACGAACGCTGCCGCAGACCGAGGTGCTGCCGCTCTACGCGCGGCTCTCGGCGGCCGAGCAGCACCGGGTGTTCGGCCGGGCCACCGGGCGGCGCATCGTGCTGGCCACCAACGTCGCCGAGACGTCGCTGACCGTGCCGGGCATCCGCTACGTCGTCGACACCGGCACCGCGCGCATCTCCCGCTACAGCCAGCGCACCAAGGTGCAGCGGCTGCCCGATCGAGCCGGTCTCGCAGGCCAGCGCCAACCAGCGGGCCGGCCGGTGCGGTCGCGTCGCCGACGGCATCTGCATCCGGCTCTACTCCGAGGAGGACTTCGACAGCCGACCCGAGTTCACCGAACCCGAGATCCTGCGCACCAACCTGGCGTCGGTCATCCTGCAGATGACCGCCCTCGGGCTCGGCGACGTCGGCGCGCTTCCCGTTCGTCGACCCGCCGGACCCGCGCCAGGTCGCCGACGGCGTGCGGCTGCTCGAGGAGCTGCGGCGCTCGACGCCGGACCGCAGGCGTCACGGCACACGGCCGACAGCTCGTCCGATCGGCCGGCAGCTCGCCCGACTGCCGTCGACCCCCGCCTCGGCCGCATGCTCATCGAGGCCGGGAAGCTCGGGCTGCACCCGCGAGGTCCTCGTCATCGTGGCCGCCCTGTCGATCCAGGACCCGCGCGAGCGCCCCGCCGACAAGCAGACGCAGGCCGACCAGTCGCACGCGCGGTTCAAGCGACGAGCACTCCGACTTCATCTCGCTGCTCAACCTCTGGACCTACCTCAAGGAACAGCAGAAGGCGTTGAGCCACAGCGCTTTTCGTCGCATGTGCCGCAGCGAGTACCTGCACTACCTGCGGGTGCGCGAGTGGCAGGACCTGCACAGCCAGCTGCGCAAGGCGTGCCAGGACGTCGACATCGACCCGAGGCAGGCGACCGCTGCCCCGGACGAGGACCCGAACGCCGACGTCATCCACCAGGCGCTGCTCGCCGGGCTGCTCTCGCACATCGGGCCTGCGCGACGAGGCCAAGCGCGACTACCTCGGCGCGCGCGGGGCACGGTTCGGCATCTCGCCCGGATCGACGCTGTTCCGGCGCCAACCCGCCTTCGTCATGTCCGCCGAGCTCGTCGAGACCACCCGCCTGTGGGCGCGCACCAACGCCCGGATCGACCCCGTCTGGGCCGAGCGGCTGGCCGCGCACCTGGTCAAGCGCACCTACTCCGAGCCGCGGTGGTCGCGCAAGCAGGGTGCGGCCCAGGCGACGGAACGGGTCACCCTGTACGGCGTGCCGCTGGTGGCCGCCCGCACCGTCAGCTACGCCCGGATCAACCCCGAGGAGTCCCGCGACCTGTTCATCCGGCACGCACTGGTCGAGGGTGACTGGGACACCCACCACGAGTTCTTCCGTGCCAACCAGGCTCTGCTGAAACGCCTTTCGGAGCTGGAGGAGCGCGCGCGGCGTCGTGACATCGTCGTCGACGACGAGGACCTGATCACCTTCTACGAGCAGCGGGTCCCGGCGGAGGTCGTGTCGCAGCGGCACTTCGACCGCTGGTGGAAGGACGCCCGGAGGCAGGCGCCGGACCTGCTGACCTTCACGGAGGACTTCCTCACCCGCGACACCGCGGACGGTGTCTCGGCCAACGACTACCCGCGGACCTGGCGCCAGGGTGCACTCGAGCTCGGCGTGACCTACCAGTTCGAGCCGGGGGCCGCCGCCGACGGCGTCACGGTGCACATCCCGGTGCAGGTGCTCAACCAGGTGCAGGACGAGGGCTTCGACTGGCAGGTGCCAGGGGTGCGGGCCGACCTCGCGACGGCGCTGATCCGCGCGCTGCCCAAGGCGACCCGTCGCCACTTCGTCCCAGCCCCGGACCATGCCACTGCTGCCTTGGCCGACGTGCAGGCCGGCGGGGGCCGTCGCTTCGACGAGGAGCTGGCCCGGGTGCTGCACGCGAGGACCGGCACCCGCATCGCCCCGGAGGACTGGGGCATCGACCGGGTCGCCGACCACCTGCGCATCACCTTCAGCGTCGAGGACGACCGCGGCAAGGTCCTCGGCAGCGGCAAGGACCTCACGGCCCTGCAGGACGAGCTCGCCGGACAGGTCCAGCGCCGGATGTCACGTGCTGGCGCCTCGGTGGAACGAAAAGGCTTGCGGCGGTGGGACTTCGGCCGGCTGCCCGAGACGTTCGAGACCCGCTCCGGCGGTCAGGTCGTGCACGGCTACCCGGCCCTGGTCGACCGGGGCGACTCCGTCGACCTCCAGGTGCTGGCGGGGGAACGGGAGGCCCAGGCCGCGACGACCCTGGGCGTGCGCAGGCTGCTGCTGCTCAACACGACGGCGCCGTGGAAGCGCGTCCTGTCGCGACTCTCCAACACCCAGAAGCTCACGCTGGGCGACAACCCGCACGGCTCCGTCCCGGCGCTGCTCGAGGACTGTCTCGCCTGTGCCGTGGATGCCCTCGTGGCCGAGCGGGCCGGCACGGCGGCGAGCGTGCGCGACGCCGCCGCCTTCGAGGACGTGCTGGCCACCGTGCGCACCCACGTGGCCACCCGGGTGCTGCTCGTCGTCGACGAGGTGGAGCCCGTGCTCGCGGTGGCCCGCGAGGTGCGGGCGTCCCTGGAACGGCTGACCGCACCGGCCACTGCTGCCCTGGTCGCCGACGTCCGGGCCCAGCTCGACAGCCTCGTCTACGCGGGGTTCGTCGCCGACACGGGGCTGGACCACCTCCCGCACCTGCGCCGCTACCTGCGCGCCATGGCCCAGCGCCTCGAGAAGGCGCCGTCGTCGCCCGCCGCCCTGGCCCGTGACGCGGCCAGCCAGGAGGTCGTGGACCGGATGGAGATCGCGTATGCCGACCTGCTCGACTCCCTGCCGCCGGTCGACCGCCGCTCCGGCCCGGTCCGCGCCGTGGGGTGGATGGTCGAGGAGCTGCGGGTGAGCCTGTTCGCGAACGGGATCGGCACGGCATACCCGGTGTCGGAGAAGCGGATCCGGGCGGCCATCAAGGCCCTCGACGCCTGACAGCCTCGCCCCCATGAATGGGTTCGGGTGCCCAGGCGTGCGGAACTCCGCACTCCTGGGCACCCGAACCGTGGTGGTGGAGGCTGGCTCCGTCAGGCGAGGTGGACGTTCTCGTGACCCTCGGTCGACAGCGCCTCGTGCTTGACGTTGAGGAACACGAAGATGATGCCTGCGGCGACGAGGATCATCGACGCGCCCACGAGGTAGGCCTTGCCGGAGCCGTAGGTCTGAGCCTGCAGGCCGATGAAGGCCTTGGCCTGCGCGATCTGCTCGGGGGACATGTCCCCGGCAGCCGCCTTCGACTGCAGCTGCGCTCCGAGCGAGGCCGCCCGGTCGGTCAGGGCGCTGGCGAACACCGTGCTCAGGGTCGCCAGACCCAGCGAGCCACCGACCTGCTGCATCGTGTTGAGGACGGCGGACGCGACGCCCGAGTCCTCCTGGGCCACGCCGGACACGGCCGTGAGGGTCATCGGCACGAAGACCAGACCCATGCCGAAGGCCATGAGGATGATGAACGGCAGCAGGTGACCGGCGTAGGAGCTGTCGACCTGGAGCCGGGAGAACCCGAACATCGCGCCCGCGGCGAGCAGCGCACCGGTGCCGGCGATCCAGCGCGGGTCGACGCGGGTCATCAGGGCCGAGGCGACCTGGGCCGCGATGACGATGCCGAACGAGAACGGCAGGAACGCGAAGCCGGCCTTGAGCGGGGAGTACCCGAGCACCTGCTGGATGTAGAGGCCCAGGAAGTAGAACATCGAGAACATCGCTGCGCCGACGACGAGCATGACGATGAAGGACGTGCCGCGGGTGCGGTCCTCCAGGATGCGCATCGGCAGCAGCGGGTGCTCCGAGCGCAGCTCGATGACCATGAAGAGCGCCAGCAGGACGACGCCGGCGACGAGGGTGCCGATGGTGACACCGTCGGTCCACGAGGTGGAGGCGGCATGCGTCAGGCCGTAGACGAGCGAGACCAGACCCAGGGTGCCGGTGATGCCACCGGGGACGTCGAGGCTGCCGCGACCGCGCTCGGACTCACGCAGGACGCGCGGGGCGAGGAAGACCACGACCAGGCCGATCGGCACGTTGATGAAGAACGTCCAGCGCCACGACGCCTCGGTGAGCGCGCCACCGAGGATCAGGCCGATGGCGGCACCGGCGCCCGACATCGCGGCGTACACGCCCATGGCGCGGTTGCGCGGCTGGCCGGCCGGGAACGTGGTGGTGATCAGGGCAAGGGCGGTGGGCGACGCGAGCGCCGCACCGACGCCCTGCAGCGCGCGGGCGCCGAGCAGGATCGCCTCGGTCTGGGCGATGCCCCCGATGAGGGAGGCGGCGGCGAAGACGATGACACCGGTCATGAAGACCTTGCGGCGGCCGAACAGGTCACCGAGGCGACCACCGAGCAGCAGCAGGCCACCGAAGGCCAGCGTGTAGGCGTTGACGACCCAGGAGAGGTTGCCGGGCGTGAAGCCCAGGTCCTTCTGCAGGTGGGGGAGCGCGATGTTCACGATGGTGCCGTCCAGCACGACCATGAGCTGGGCCGCGCTGATGACCGTCAGGGCGAGGCCGAGGCGCTGCGGAGTCCTCGACGGCTCCGGGCTGCCGGGGCTCTCGGAGGTCGAGGCGTGCCCGACCGCTGAGGTGGATGACATGGGGTGTCCTAGGTGGGTGAGGTGGGCCCGCCGCCGTGTGCGCGGGCTCCGGTGTGGGTGAGGTTCAGTCGCGCTGCAGCGTCGCCGCGCAGGCCGGGAGGACGACGCTGTCCACCAGGGTGACGAGACGGTCCTGGGAGGGGTGGGACCCCGTCAGCATCGCCTCGTGGATGGAGATCGCCGGCAGCAGGCGTGCCAACGTGTCGAGGTCGGCGTGGTCGCCGATCTCCCCGCGCTGCTGGGCAGCGCGGAAGGGTCGGACCGCGGCGGCCATCTTCGGCGCGATGAGGCGCGTGATGATGGCGTCGTGGAGCTCGGGCTCGCGCTGCATGGAGTTCATCAGCGACGCGAACACCCGGATGGGCCGGTCGTCGGCCAGGCCTCCCTTGGCGCAGGCCTGGGCGATGAGGTCACCGCGCAGGTCCCCGGTGTCGGGGGCGCGGTCCGCCTCGACGCCCAGCATGAGCTGCATGGCGTCGACGACGAGGTCGACCTTGGCCGGCCAGCGGCGGTAGAGCGTGGCCTTGGACGCCTTCGCCGTGGTGGCGACGGCGTCGAAGCTCAGCTTGTCGTAGCCGTGCTCCACCAGCGCCTCGAGGGTCGCCTCGAGGATCTCGCGCTCGCGCTCGCCCTCGACGCGAGGCCGGGTGCGGGCCGGCTCCTCGGTGGTGGGGGTGGTGCTGGTGGGGGTCACGACTGCCGTCCTCAGATGATACGAAACTGTTTCGTTTCATCTGAACCCCAGGGCGGCAGGATCCATTCCCGCAATCCGATAATTCTTCGAGCCCGGCGGCGGGTCGCCCGGAATCCCCTGCCATGCTCATGCGTTGGCACTGTCATCACCCCGACAACCTGAACCACCCGACATCCCCACCGCTGGAGTCACCGTGCTGAACCCCTCCGAGCTCTACCACTTCGAGACCGACACCGACCCGACGGCGCTGCGCGCCTCGGTCCTGGTCGTCGCCCTCGGCGGTTTCATGGACGCCGGGCACACCCAGCGGCTGCTGACCGACCACCTGCTCGCCACGGCCGAGTCGACCGTCGTGGCCGCCTTCGACACCGACCAGCTCATCGACTACCGCAGCCGCCGGCCCCCGATGGTGTTCGACACCAACCGGTGGCTCGCCTACGAGGACCCGTGCCTGGCCCTGCACCGGCTCACCGACCGCGACGGCACGCCGTACCTCCTGCTCACCGGACCCGAGCCGGACTTCCAGTGGGAGCGCGTCACCGAGGCGATCCGTCAGCTCGTCGTCATGCTCGGTGTCGACCTGGTCGTCACCGCCCACGGCATCCCGATGGCCGTCCCGCACACCCGCCCGATCGGGATGACGTCCCACGCGACCGACCCGCGGCTGATCTCGGCGCAGGCCAACCCCTTCGGCCGGATCGAGGTGCCGGGCAGCCTGTCCTCGCTGCTCGAGCTGCGTCTGGGCGAGTCCGGCCACGACGCCATCGGCTTCGCGGTCCACGTGCCGCACTACCTCGCCCAGGCAGAGTTCGCCGACGGTGCGGTGACGGCCCTGAACGCCATCACGGCGGCCACGGGCCTCAGCCTGCCGGCGGACGACCTCGTGGCCCAGGCCGGCCTCAACCGGGCCGAGATCGCTCGTGAGGTCGAGGGTTCGGAGGAGGTCACCCAGGTGATCGAGGCGCTGGAGCGGCAGTACGACACCTTCAGCGAGGGGCGCCAGAAGCCCAGCCTGCTGGCCACCGACGTCAGCGAGCTCCCGTCGGCCGACGAGATCGGTGCGGAGTTCGAGCAGTTCCTGCGCGACGTCTCCGACGAGGGTCCCTCCCCGAGCTGACCCGCCACCACACGCGAACGAGGCCCCCGGCGTCTGCCGGGGGCCTCGTTCGTGCGGTGGTCCGTGCGGGGCAGGACGGCCGCGGCGGTATGGCGCGTCAGACCTTCGCGTGCCGGGCGCGCGCGAAGCTGTAGACGCCGAAGGCTGCGAAGCCCAGCGCCATGATGACCAGCAGGGTGGTCCCGAAGGCCTGGTCGCGCAGCGACTTGAGTGCGCCATCGAGGCCGCTGGCCTCCTTGGCCCGCTTGTGGAACCCGGCTGCGGCGAAGAGCAACCCGACGATCACCAGGGCCACCCCCTTGGCGATGTAGCCGATCTGGCCGGCGCGGGTCGCCCAGGTGCCGGGGTGGTCGACGAGGTCCTTGAGGAACGTCTTCTTCGCGCCCTTGTAGACGTGGTAGACGCCGACAGCGATCACGACGATGCCGATGACGATGACGAGGATCCGCCCGCCGGGCTTGTCGAGCAGGCTGGCGGTGAAGTCGACGCTCTGCGTGCGGCTGTTGCTCTGCTTGCCCCGGGCGAACCCGAAGGCCGACCAGGCCAGGGCGAGGTAGACCACGGCCTTGCTGCCGGCCTTGATGCGTCCTCCCCAGGCGTCCTTGTCGTCACCGGGGTGGCCCACGATGGCATCGGCGACCTGCCAGATGGCCAGGCCCAGGAAGCCGAGCACCCCGATCCACAGGGCCAGCTTCCCGGCGCCGTTCGAGGCCAGGGAGGCCAGCGCCCCGCTCTGGTCCGCGTGACCGCTCTTGCCCAGGGCGATCTTCAGCGTGATCCAGCCGATGAGGAGGTGCAGCAGCCCACTGGTGGCGTAGCCGACCCTGGCTGCAGTCTCCAGGACCGGGTGGTCGGAGGCCTCGCTGGCGGCCTGTTTGACGTCGTGTCCATCCATGGGGGACACCTAACCACCAATCGCCGCCGGTCACCGTGGTCCCGGCGGTTTGTCCTGCAGCGTCCGGCCGCTACTCCTTGGCCTCGGACCAGCGGTGGATGACGGAGGCGTCGGCGACGAAGCGCACCTGGGTCGAGCCGGTCCACCGGCGGGCGCTGTCGTCGAGCGCCGCGACGACACGGGCCTTGGCCTCCTCGGCATGCTCCTGCGGCACGTGGACGAGCAGCTCGTCGTGCAGGCAGAGCACGATCTGCGCGCCGAGGTCGCGGGTCGTGGCGCGCACCGTCGCCGCCCAGGCCTTGAACAGCTCGGCCGCGCTGCCCTGGATCACGGCGTTGCGGGCGAACCGACCCCGGGCCGCGTCGTAGGCCGCCGCCCCCTCGACGGGCACGTCGGCCAGGACGGTGTCGAGCCGGATCAGGCGGCCCCCGTAGGTGCGCAGCGGCTCCCGTCGCACGCCCTGCGGCATACGCGCCGTCGAGGTAGCCCATCGCCACGGGGTAGGCGCGTTCGAGGCCCTTGAGCGCCTCGCCGGCGGCGCCGCTGCGCTGCCCGTACATCGCGGCGAGGACCGCGATCTTGGCCACCGGCCGGTCGACGCCAAGGGTGGCCGCGACCGGGGCGTAGAGGTCGTCAGCACGTGTCGCAGCTGCGAACGCCGCGTCGCCCGACGACGACGGCCAGGACGCGCGGCTCGATCTGGCCGAGGTCGGCGCGGACGAACACGTGGCCGGGATGGGCCGCGACCGCGGGCCGCAGTGCGGCGGGGAGGTTGTGCAGGCCGTTCTGGGCGGTCATCCGCCCGGCGGCCCCGTCGCAGGCGGTCCACCCGCCGCGGAGCCGGTCGTCCGTGCCGACGTGGGAGTCGAGCCAGGTGTGGCCGTAGGTCGTGGCGATGCGTTCGGCCTTGCGCCACTCCAGCAGGGCGCCGACGACGGGGTGGGTCTCCCGGAAGGGCTCGAGCACCCACTTGCGCGTGTTGGGGACGACGACGCCCACCGATGCGAGCAGCTCGCGGACCTGCAGGGGGTTGCGCAGGTCGATCGACTCCCGGCCGGGGGTGTGGACGAGGACGGCGGCATCGCGCTCGGCCCGGATCCGCCGGGCATCGGCCTCGTCGGCCGGGCGAGCACCCGCGCTCGCCTCGATGAGCTGCTCGGCCACCGCACGGTCGATCGGCAGGCCGTCCCGGGCCAGCTCCACGCAGAGGTATGCCGCCGCCGACTCCGAGTGCGCGGCCGCGACGCTGCGGGGGCCCACCGCAGCCAGCGCCTGCTCCTGCGCGGTGGCGCAGTCGAGGGCTGCGCGACCCCAGGCGAGGAGTGCCTCGTCCGCGGGGCGCCACTGGGCGGTGCCGGCGTCGGGGACGAGGTAGCCGTCAGGACGCACGACGCGGTCGACCGGGCTTTCGTCGACGGCGTGGAAGTCGAAGAGGTCTCCTCGCGAGGCTGCCGGCAGGGCTGCGCGGTCGAGCCCGTGAACGGCCGCCCACGCGACCTGGGGTGCGGCCTCCCACCCGCCGAAGAGCAGGCGGTGCGCCTCGGCCACGTCCCAGCACCTGGCCACCGGCAACCGGGCCGCCACGAGGGGCGCGGCGTCAACGGACGCGGCCCACCACGTGAACCGTGCCGTCCCCGTCTCGACGAGCTCGGCGACGCGCCTGACGGCCTGCGCAACAGGGAGGACGGCTGCCTCGTCGGCCCCCACGACCGCGCCACGACCGTCCGGAGAGGTCACGAACGCGACGAGGGGGGCAGCCATGGCAGCGCCCATCCTGTCAGGTCCTGCCGCTGGTCCCCGCCGGACGACCGGCGAACGATTCGAAGTCGGTGAAACCCCCATTCGGTGAACGAAGCGGGCACAGTGCCCGGATGCGCCCGATCCGCGGGGCGCGTGCACCACAACCGCACACAGGAGGAATCTCGATGTCCCACCGGACCCACAGTCCCCACCGTCTGCGCGCGACGGCTGCCTTCACGGCGTCGGTCGCGCTGCTCGCCAGTGCGCTGCTCGCCTCGGGCAGCGCGAACGCCGCGACGACCTCGACGGACGCCTCGACCCCGGTCCCCGTCGTCACCACCGACGGCATGCTGATGAGCTACGTCGTCAACGCCAAGGTCGCGAACCCCGGCCAGACCAAGCTCGTCGAGAAGGCCGTCGTTGCCGCCGGAGGCGTCGTCGTCCAGTCGTGGCCCCAGATCGGTGTCGTCATCGCGCACTCAGACCGGGCCGCCTTCCGCGCCGACGTCGTGAAGCGCGGCGGCAACGCCGTCGACTCCGTGGGAGCCAGTCGTACCGCACCCGTCAGCGAGGGCACGCCCAGCGGCCTCGGCGCCTCATGGGGCCCGGGAGCCTCGGGCCACCAGAAGGGGCACGCCAAGCCGGCCAACGGAGACCTGTCCGGTGCGCTGACCAACCCGGCCGCCCCGGCGGCCGACCCGCGCGAGGCCGAGCAGTGGGACATGGTGCAGATCAACGCCGACCAGGCCCACAAGATCACCGACGGTGACCGCAACGTCGTCGTCGGCGTGCTCGACAGCGGCATCGACCCCGACCACCCGGACCTCGCGCCCAACATCGACGTCGCCGACTCGGTGAGCTGCACGGGTGCCGGTCGCCCCAGCCAGGCACCCGGCGCCTGGTACCCGACGACGTCGGACCACGGCACGCACGTGGCCGGCACGATCGGTGCCGCGCGCAACGGGGTCGGCATCGTCGGTGTCGCCCCGAACGTGCGGATGGCCGCCGTGAAGGTCGTCAACGACGACGGCTTCATCTACCCGGAGTACGCCATCTGCGGCTTCGTCTGGGCGGGCCAGCACAAGATGGACGTCACCAACAACAGCTACTACGTCGACCCGATGGAGTACTGGTGCGGTGACCAGCCCGACCAGGCCGCGGTCCTGGAGGCCGTGGGCCGCGCCGTCGCCTGGTCCACCAAGCAGGGCGTCGTCCACGCCGCGGCGGCGGGCAACTCCGCCAAGGACCTCGCCAACAAGACGACCGACTCGGCCAGCCCCAACGACACGACCCCGATCACGCGTCAGATCAACAACGGCTGCAAGGACATCCCGACCGAGCTGCCCGGCGTCGTCACGGTCTCGGCGACCAACCGCGCCGAGCAGCTGGCGTCGTTCAGCAACCGCGGTCTCGGCGTCATCGACGTCGCCGCACCCGGCCGCACGATCCTGTCGACCGTGGTCAAGGACAACGGTTACGGCACCAAGAGCGGTACGTCGATGGCGTCCCCGCACGTCGCCGGTGTCCTCGCGCTCATGAAGTCGGCGCACCCGACCTGGACGCCGGCACAGATGGTGGCCAAGCTGCGCGCGCAGGCCGACGACCGTGCCTGCTCCGCCCCTGAGGGCGGCACGAGCGTGCCCTGCACCGGTCCGGTCTCGGACAACAGCTACTACGGCGAAGGCATCGTCGACGCCCTCGACGCGGTGCGCTGACAGGTCGCCCCGCACAACGCGGAGCCGCGGTCCCCGCATGGGGGCCGCGGCTCCGTCGTCCCAGCTGCGCCATACCCCACTCGCCGGTGAGGGACGCGAAAGAGGTTGCTACGACTGGGACTTCAAGGCGACCTGTCGCTTGATCCGACTGAGCATGCCGACCATGCCGCGCAGGCGAAGCGGTGAGACCGCCTCGCCGAGAGAGAACTGGTAGGGCGCGGTCTCGGGCACCGCGAGCACCTCGGCGACGGTGAGCCCGTCGAGGCCCTCGTGGAGGATCCCCGCGAACCCGCGCGTCGTCGGGGCCTCCTGTGGAGCCGAGAAGAACAGGTGCACCGGACGTTCGCCGGGGGGGTCGGCAGGCTCGTCCGCGACCTCGACCGCCAGGAAGATCGGTGACTGGCACTCGTGAACCTGCTCCATCGAGTCCAGCGAGCCGGCATAGCGCTCGGGCAGCTCGGGCAGGCCCTCGCTGAACTCCAGCAGCAGCTGGAGGCGTTCGGGTGCGGTGAGCTCCGCGAAGTCGTCGGCGATCGCGCGCATCGCCGCCGGGAGGTCGACGGTGTCGGTCACTTCGGCGAACCCTGCTCGACGGGGACGCGCACGGAGTTGCCCCACTCGGTCCACGAGCCGTCGTAGTTGCGGACCTGGTCGAAGCCGAGCAGGTGGGTGAGGACGAACCACGTGTGCGAAGAGCGTTCTCCGATGCGGCAGTAGGCGATCGTGGGGTCCGAAGGGGCCAGGCCCTGCTCGGTGAGGTAGATCGCCTCGAGGTCCTCGCGCGACTTGAACGTGCCGTCCTCGTTCGCGGCCCGGGCCCACGGCACCGACCGTGCGCCGGGGATGTGACCGCCACGCATCGCGCCCTCCTGCGGGTAGTCGGGCATGTGCAGGAGCTCCCCGCTGAACTCGCCGGGGGAGCGGACGTCCACCAGCGGACCGCCCAGGTGGTTCAGCACGTCCTCCTTGAACGCGCGGATCGGCGCGTCCTCCCGCTTGACGACCGGGTATGCCGCGTCCCCGGTGAGCGGGGCCACCTGCGGCACCTCCCGGGTCAGCTCGCGACCCTCCGCGACCCACTTCGCGCGACCGCCATCGAGCAGCCGCACGTCCTCGTGACCGAACAGGCTCATGACCCACAGCGCGTAGGCCGCCCACCAGTTGTTCTTGTCGCCGTAGACGATGACGGTCGTGTCGCGGCCGACGCCCCGCGCGGACATCACCGCGGCGAACTGCTCGGCGTCGACGTAGTCACGCATCACCGGGTCGTTGAGGTCCTGGTGCCAGTCGAGCTTGAGGGAGCCCGGGACGTGGCCGGTGTCGTAGAGCAGCACGTCCTCGTCGGACTCGAGGACGACGATCCCGTCGGGTCCGCCGACGGTGCCGGCGGCCAGCTGGTCGGCCAGCCACTGCGTGCTGACGAGCCGTTCGGGGTGCGCGTAGGCGGCGAACGCCGACTCGGTGGCCGAGTGGGGGCTGGTGTCGGCGGAGGGGGCGGCGGAGGTGTCGGACGGGGTGGACTGGGTGGGGTCGGCCATGGTCCAAGGCTAAACCTGCTGGTCCGGGGCGTGCGTGGCAGGATGGCCGAGGCGTCGGACGAACGACGCTGCAGGACCACAGCACCTCGGCGACAGTCGACGACAGCAGGGAGTACGGCGTGGCTTTCCTCGGGTTGGGCAAGGAGGAGACGGAGGTCAAGACCTCTGCTCTCGAGCAGGCCAGGACCGGGCGGGAGGACCTGGGGATGTTCACCTCCTCGGTGACCGGTCTCATCGAGAACCTCCTCGACGTGGGCATCGACGGCAAGGGGCCCTTCGACTCGGCCCAGAAGGTCGCCGACGCCAAGCGGTCCGAGCGACCCGACGCCGAGGACGCCATCGACGCGGTGGTCCGCGGGCACCTCAAGCTCGCCGCGGCAGGCGGTTTCGTGACCGGCCTCGGTGGCTTCATCACCCTTCCTGTCGCCCTGCCCGCGAACGTCCTCGAGTTCTACATCGTGGCGACCCGCATGGTCGGCGCGATCGCGTCCCTTCGCGGCTACGACATCAAGCAGCCCGAGATCCGTTCGGCCGTCCTGCTCACCCTGGTCGGGGCGGACGCCGACGACCTGCTGAAGAAGGCCGGAGTGATGTCGACCGGGCGGTTGTCCAACCTCGCGGCGCAGCGCCTGCCCGGGCCGGCCCTGATGGTGGTCAACAAGGCCGTGGGTTTCCGCCTGCTGTCGACCGTCGGCAAGAAGTCGCTGGTCCGGTTGGGCAGGGGCGTCCCGGTGATCGGCGGTGTCATGGGCGCCGGCCTCGACAGCTACCTGCTCAAGCGGATCTCCGACCACGCGCGGCACGAGTTCCCCAAGAAGGTGACCGGCCTGTGAGGCGCGGGGTGGCGCTATGCGTGCGCCGCCCCGAGCCCGTCGCAGTGGGCGACGACGAGCCGGCCGGGAATGTCTTGGATGTTCCCCTCGTTGGACCAGTGTTCTGGCGCGGTCGGCGCCCGGGCCGACCGTTCCACCGACCACGCACCGTTCTGCACCAGGAGACGACATGGCCGTGAACCGCTTCGGAGCCTTTCGCACCATCGCCACTGCACTGCGCACCACCCTGCGCCCCGGGTCGCCCGGACTGGGGGAGAGGTTCGCCAGCATCCCCCGGTTGCTGCAAGCGACCTTCCGTGGCGACTACCACGGCAGCACCCGCGGTCGGCTGCTCATGATCGCCGCTGCGGTCGCCTACGTCGTCTCGCCGATCGACCTCGTGCCCGAGGCGTTCTTGTCCGTCTTCGGCCTGGCCGACGACGCCGTGGTGGTGTCGTGGCTCGCCGCCGCCTTCATCAACGAGACGGAGTCCTACCTGCGCTGGGAGCGCACGGGGAAGGGCGCGACCGGCCCGGCGCACGAGTATGACGCCCAGACCGGTTCCACCGCCCGCTCGGCGCAGTCGGCCGGTTCCACCGTGCCGGGGTACGTCGTCCACTGAGCCGCTGTCACTGAGCCGCCGTCGTCACTGAGCCGCCGTCCGCTGGGACGTCACGGCTGACGGCGGCGGTGGGCGGTGGCGGTGCCGGTAGAGGTGGAGGCGGCGGCAATGCGTACGGCGGTCGATCCGTCCACAGGAGGACGGGATCGGCGACCTCGTCCACAGGCGCCAGGGCGCACCCTCGGCACCGCGGCCCCGACGCGCGAGCGTGGGATCCATGGAACCCATCCGCCTCGCCGGACCCGCCGACGTCCTTGCCGTGCTGCCCTACCAGCTGGGCTACCACCCGAGCGACTCCCTCGTCGCCGTGGTGCTCCGCGACCGCCAGGTCGGCCTGGTGGAGCGGATCGACCTGCCGCCGGACGACGCGGTGGACGAGGCGTGCGCCGCCGCGGTGGAGCCGTTGCTGCGTGAGGCCCCGGACAGCGTCCTGCTCGTGGGGTACGAGTCGCACCCGGGCGCGGCGCTTCCCCTGGCCGACGCGGTCCGCGACGGACTGCTGGCCGCCGGCATCGTCGTGCTCGACCGCCTGGTGGTCCGGGACGGCCGGTGGTACGCCCCGGACTGCGAGACCGGGTGCTGCCCGAGCCGAGGAGACGAGCAGGCGATCCCTCGCGACTCGCCGGCGGTGGCGCCGTTCGTGGCCCTCGAGGTCGCTCCGCTGCCGGGCCGGCAGTCCCTGGCCGGGCTCGTCTCGGCCGACCCGGAGCTGACTGCGCCGGTGGCCGCGGCCCTCTGCCGGCTCGACAGCTCGATCGACAGGTTGATCGACAGGTCGATCGACGTCGCGGTGGATGGGGAGGGGGGCGACGCGATGGGCGGCGCGACCGGGGGCAGCGGTCCCGGTGAGCGGTTGGTGGCCGTGCACCGGCTGCGCTACCTCGCCACGTGGGCCACGGTGCTGGAGGTGAGCGACACCAACGACACCGGGGTGCGCGGTCGCCGCCGAGACCGCCGTGGCCGTGACGGCAAGGGCGGTGACGGGCACGTGTGGGAGGCCGAGCAGGTCGCGCTGCTGGTGGCGAGCCTGCGCGACGTGCAGCTGCGCGATGCGCTGATCGCCTGGATCTGTCCGGGGACGCTACCCCTCGACGCACTGTCTCCCGACCTCGTGGACGCCCTCCAGAGCTGCCTGCCCGACCCCGCCTGGGTGGGGCACCAGGGCGACGAGGTGGCCGTGGTCGCCGGCCGGCGGGTGGTGACGCGGTTGCAGTCGGTCGTGCGGGCGGTGCCTGACGAGCAGGCCGCTGCGCTGCTCACGGTCCTGGCCAACCTGGCCTGGTGGCTCGGCGACGGGGCGCTCACCCGGGTCGCGCTCGACCGGGCGTTGGAGCACTCGCCGGGTTACCGTCTCGCCAGGTTGCTCGAGCGGATGGTCGACCTTGGGGTGCGCCCGCGCTCACCCCGGTCGGAGCTGACGGCCTGACCCGGGGGAGGCGCGGCCCGGACGTTCCGGTGGGGCACAGGTCGGTCCAGTGTCCGGACGACCCGGACACGTCGGGGTGCGGCTCGTATGATGGCCGACAGGTTATGAGTCCCAGCGACAAGCCCCGGCTTGCTGGGCGGCAACCCTCCTCGCGGTGGGGTGCCCCGGGTGAAGACCCGGCCGGCCCTGACCTGGGCGGCAAGCGCGATGCCACAGGAGCACCCTCATGACCACCACCTCCCGACCTCCGAAGACCTCCGGGGCCTGGCGCCATGGTGACCCGGTCGGGGACCGCCGGTTCCAGGCCCTCGGTGCGGTCGAGCTCGAGCGGGGCGGGGTGCTCCCCGACGTGACCATCGCCTACGAGACGTGGGGCGAGCTCAACCCCGCTCGGGACAACGCGATCCTCGTCGAGCACGCCCTCACCGGCGACAGCCACGTCACCGGGCCTGCCGGCCCGGGTCACCCGACACCGGGGTGGTGGGACGGACTCATCGGTCCCGGATGCCCGCTCGACACCGACCGTTTCCACGTGGTCGCGGCCAACGTGCTCGGTGGGTGCCAGGGGACCACGGGGCCCGCCTCCGTCGCCCCGGACGGCCAGCCCTGGGGAAGCCGGTTCCCGTTCGTCACGGTCCGCGACCAGGTCCGGGTGGAGGCCCTGCTCGCGGACCGTCTGGGCATCGACCGGTGGCGTCTGGTCCTCGGTGGGTCGATGGGCGGGATGCGGGCGGTCGAGTGGGCCGTGACCCACCCTGACCGGGTGGCCTCCGTCGCGGTCCTGGCCAGCACGGCCTACGCCTCGGCGGAGCAGATCGCGTGGTGCCAGGCCCAGCTCCTCGCCATCCGCAGTGACCCGCACTTCCGCGGGGGCGACTACTACGACAAGGAGGTCGGGCCCGAGACCGGCCTGGGCATCGCGCGTCGGATCGCGCACGTCACCTACCGCAGCGAGATCGAGCTGCACGAGCGGTTCGGGCGGGCCCCGCAGGGGGACGAGGACCCGCTTGGCGGGCGGGGGCGCTACGCCGTCGAGTCCTACCTCGACCACCACGCCGGCAAGCTGGCCGGGCGCTTCGACGCCAACTCCTACGTCGTCCTCACCGAGGCGATGAACTCCCACGACGTCGGCAGGGGCCGTGGCGGGGTCGAGGCAGCCCTGGCCCGGGTCACCGCCGACGTCGTGGTCGTGGCGGTGGACTCCGACCGGCTCTACCCTCCGCGACTGTCCCACGAGATCGCCGCCGCCGTCCCGGGCTCTGCGGTCCACACCGTGCACTCCGAGTTCGGTCATGACGGTTTCCTCATCGAGCTCGAGCAGGTCGGCTCCGTGGTGCGGCACGTCTTGGGAGACCCTGCCTGACCGCGAGGTTTCCGGTAGCGTCGCCCGCGCGGCGAATGCCGCTGGTGTCGACGAACGAGGAGGTTCCTGTGGCCATCGTTGTGGGGTATGTCCCGACGAAGGAAGGGCGAGCGGCGCTGCGACGCGCGGCGGACGAGGCGCTGCTGCGCAAGTCCAAGCTCATCGTCATCAACTCCAACCGTGGAGGCCGGGACTACGACGGTGCCGAGGCCCAGCGGTTCGAGGCCGAGCTGAGTCGCATCCAGGGTGAGCTGGACGGGCACGGCGTCGAGCACGAGGTGCGACAGCTGGTCCGGGGCAACGAGCCGGCCGAGGACCTCATCGCCGTCGCGGAGGAGGAGCAGGCCGACTTCATCGTGATCGGTCTGCGTCGACGCACGCCGGTGGGCAAGCTCATCCTGGGATCCAACGCGCAGCGCATCCTGCTCGACGCGTCGTGCCCCGTCCTGGCGGTCAAGGCCAGCTCCTGACTCGTGGGCCTCGCCGAGCCCTCGACTGACCCCGGGCGGCGCGGCACGGAGAAATCAAGCGCTTCCAGGGCTTGATTTCGTGCACGAATGCGGGATTGGGCGCCTTCTCGTTTTACAATGTCCAGAACGAGGTCGCGCTGGGCACATCCCGTCCGGTCTCGGCAATACTTCCGCCCCCGTAGTTGTTGTCGTAGGCGTGCGCCGCCATGCCCGCGATGGCGTGCGCCGTGCCGCGATCCCGCGACGAAAGGTAGTCCGTGTCGCCTGTGTCCAAGAAGACTGCGAGCCCCGCACCGTCTCTTCCCACCGAGTTCACCCACCCCGCCCTGCAGCAGCTGCTCATGCAGGGCCGTACCAACGGCTCGGTCGACAGTGGCGCCCTGCGTGAGGCGCTCGAGGGCGCCGAGGTGCCGCCGAAGCGGATGAAGGTCGTGCTCCGTTCGCTGGACGAGCAGGGCATCACCGTCACCCTCGACGCCGTGACCGCGTCGCGTGCCGTGGCCGCCACGACCACCCGCCGCACCGCGACCGCCTCGGCGAAGAAGGCGGCGGCAAAGACCACCAAGTCCGCCGCCAAGCCGGTCGCTGACGACGACGCGCCGGTCGCCAAGACCGCGACCAAGACGGCGACCAAGACCGCCGCGAAGGCTGCGACCAAAACGACGACCGCCAAGGCGACGACCGCCAAGGCGACGACGACGGCCAAGGCTGCCGCTGCTGCTGCTGAGCCCGCCACCCCTGCGGCCAGGAAGACGGCCACCAAGAAGGCCGCGAAGTCCGCCGCCGCGTGCCGCGGTCGAGGGCGAGGAGACGACGGACGCCGAGCCGACCGATGTCGTCGAGTCCGAGCTCGAGGACGTCGTCGTCGAGGACGAGACCGACGACAAGAAGAAGGACGACGAGGAGGCGGAGTCCTCCTCGGGCTTCGTCCTTCGCGACGACGACGAGGACGACGCCCCGGTCCAGCAGGTCGTCACCGCCGGCGCCACCGCCGACCCGGTCAAGGACTACCTCAAGCAGATCGGCAAGGTCGCCCTCCTCAACGCCGAGCAGGAGGTCGAGCTGGCCAAGCGCATCGAGGCCGGCCTGTTCGCCGAGGAGCGCCTCAACTCCGGCGACAAGATCGACATGAAGCTCAAGCGCGAGCTCTGGTGGATCGCCCAGGACGGCAAGAAGGCCAAGAACCACCTGCTCGAGGCCAACCTGCGTCTCGTCGTGTCGCTGGCCAAGCGCTACACCGGTCGCGGCATGCTCTTCCTGGACCTGATCCAGGAGGGCAACCTCGGTCTGATCCGTGCGGTCGAGAAGTTCGACTACACCAAGGGCTACAAGTTCTCGACGTACGCGACGTGGTGGATCCGTCAGGCCATCACCCGCGCCATGGCCGACCAGGCGCGCACCATCCGCATCCCGGTCCACATGGTCGAGGTCATCAACAAGCTGGCGCGCGTGCAGCGCCAGATGCTCCAGGACCTCGGGCGTGAGCCCACCCCGGAGGAGCTCGCCAAGGAGCTCGACATGACCCCGGAGAAGGTCGTCGAGGTCCAGAAGTACGGCCGCGAGCCGATCTCCCTGCACACGCCCCTCGGTGAGGACGGTGACAGCGAGTTCGGTGACCTCATCGAGGACTCCGAGGCCGTCGTGCCCGCCGACGCCGTGAGCTTCACGCTCCTGCAGGAGCAGCTGCACTCGGTGCTCGACACCCTCTCCGAGCGCGAGGCCGGTGTGGTCTCGATGCGCTTCGGCCTCACCGACGGTCAGCCGAAGACGCTCGACGAGATCGGCAAGGTCTACGGCGTGACCCGCGAGCGGATCCGCCAGATCGAGTCCAAGACCATGAGCAAGCTGCGCCACCCGAGCCGCTCGCAGGTCCTGCGCGACTACCTCGACTGAGTGGTCCCGCCGGCATCCGGCGGTGGTGGGAGGTCAGGTGTCCTTCGGGGCACCTGACCTCTCCCTTTCCCGCAGCGCCATCACGACGCGTCATCAGGCAGCGTCACGGCCGAAACGTGAGAACGACCGCGGCCCACGAGCCGGCTGTGGTGGTGCCATTGGCATCGAACGTGCCGGTCGAGGTGGGGAGCCGCAAGGCCCGTCCCAGGTTCGTCTTGCCCACGGCCGCTGAGGTCAAGGGTGTCCAGGTCGAGGACCACGTCGGGTTGGTGGCAGCGGTGAACGAGGCCACGACCCCGAGAACGACCTCGCGAGCCGCCGTGGTGGCGGCTGTGGTACCGGAAGAGAATGCAGCTTTCGTGCCCGTGGCAGCTGCCGCGCGGTCCAGCGCGGTGACCCCGGCCAGCTCGTCGGCGACCAGCTGGTAGGAGGTCGAACCGGGGAAGGTGACGGTGATCTTGGCGCCTGGTGCCAGTGGCTTGGCGGCCAGGCCCGAGAGGACGACCAACCGCCCGCTGCTGGCGACGATGTCACGAGCAACGGCGTAGCCGTTGCCGGCCGAGTCGGTCGCCGTGATCGTCCCCTTGGGCGACTTGGCGACGATCTGCAGGGTGAGGACCACCAGGTCGCCCTGGCGGACCCCTGCGCCGGGACCGACCGTCACGATGCCGGAGCTCTTCGTCGAGGTCGCCGAGCTCGTGCCCAGTGTCGCGACGTAGGTGGGTGGGGGCGTGGTGGTCGTGACGGCTCTGGTGGGCGGTGGTTCGAAGGCCTGAGGTGTTGGCGACCGTGACGGTGACCGTGAAGGTCCCGGCGGTCGTGTAGGTGTGGGCGGTGGTCGGGGCGGCTTGGGCGGGGACGGTGGTGCCGTCACCGAAGTCGAAGGCGTAGCTCAGGGTCTGGCCCTGCGGGTCGCTCGAGGCCGAGGCGTCCGCGGTGACGGCAAGTGGGGTCGTCCCGCGTGCTCGGGGTGAGGGCCAGCTTCGCCAGGGGTGCCTGGACTGGTGGCGGCGGGTCGCTGACGATCACGCTGCTGACGGCCGTGGAGCCCAGGCCTGAGGTGTTGGCGACCGTGACGGTGACCGTGAAGGTCCCGGCGGTCGTGTAGGTGTGGGTGGCCGTTGGGCCGGCTTGAGCAGGCACGGTGGTGCCGTCACCGAAGTCGAAGGCGTAGCTCAGGGTCTGGCCCTGCGGGTCGCTCGAGGCCGAGGCGTCCGCGGTGACGGCAAGCGGGGTCGTCCCCGCGCTCGGGGTGAGGGTCAGCTTCGCCACGGGTGCCTGCGCCGGCGGTGGCGGGTCGCTCACCGCGACGGTGTTGGCCGCCGCGTCGGTGAGCCCTGAGGTGTTGCGCACGCTCACGGTCACGGTGTAGGCGCCGCCCGTCGTGTAGGTGTGCGTGGCGATCGGGCTTGCCTGGGCGGGGACCGTCGTGCCGTCACCGAAGTCGAAGGCGTAGGTCAGGGTCTGGCCCTGCGGGTCGGTGGATGCCGAGGCGTCCGCGGTCACCGAGACCGGCGCCGTGCCACTGCTCGGTGTGACGGTGAGGGCAGCGGCGGGCGGCGCGACGGTCGGCGGCTTCGTCGCGTTGACGGGAGCCGTGGTCGACGTGCTCAGCCCGGTGGACTGGTGACGGTGACCTTCGCCGTGAACGTGCCCGGGTCACGTAGGTGTGGGTCGCGGTGGCGGCGGTCTGGGTGGGCAGCACCGTGCCGTCACCGAAGTCGAACGTGTAGGTCAGCGCGGCGCCCTGCGGGTCGGCCGAGGCCGAGGCGTCGGCAGTCACGTTGAGCGGCGCGACGCCGTCGGCGGGAGTCATGAGCAGGGAGGCGGTGGGCGGCTGCACGGGCGGCGGCGCCGGTGTGACGGTGACCGACGCACTGGCCGTACCCGATGACGCCGGAGGTGTTGCGCGCGGTGACCGTCACGGCATACGTGCCGGCGTTCTGATAGGTGTGGTTGGTCGTCGGACTGGCCTGGGCTGGCACTGTCGTGCCGTCACCGAAGTCGAAGCTGTAGCTGAGGCTCTGGTTCTGTGGGTCGGTGGACGCGCTCGCGTCAGCCACCACCGTCAGCGGTGCAGTGCCCTGGCTGGGCGTCAGGACGAGGTTGGCGACCGGTGGCTGGATGGGCGCCGGCACGATGTTGGGCTGGAACTCGAATGCGCCGAGGTCGTCGAAGAGTCGTGGGACCGGCCGCGAAGGCGTTGCCGACGTTGGGGTCACGGACCCGGGGGTACCCAAGGATGTCCGTCGGCTGCGCTCCCGGGACGCTGCTGTCCCCGCGGTCGATGGCCGGCGAGCCCTCGGTGAGCGAGAGGTTCCACGAGGCCGCGTCCGCGAACTTCGGGTCGCCCTGGACGCCGGCCGGCTCCTGTCCCGACACCTTCTGCATGGCCGCGAGGGTGGTGTACGTCGTCCCCCAGGCGTACATGACCCCGGTCTTGGAGAGGTGCACGAGGTTGTGGTCCGCGGTCGTGGCGTTCTGCGCGCCGTCCCACACACCGATGTTCCCGGCACGTCGGGCGCAGGCGATCCCCGCGTAGGCCGGGTAGACCGCGTTGTCGACCACGACGTTGTTGGCGATCCGGTAGGAGCCCGACGATGCTCCCTCGAGGTTGATGCCCGTGGTGCAGTTGCGGAACACCGTGTTGCCGACGACCGTGCCGCCGGTGACGTTGAGGTCGTCGATCCCGTGGTCGCCGTTGTTGTACGTGACGTTGTTGGTGACCAGGTTGTTGTTCGCCCCGGTGTAGAGCTGGATACCGGTGTCCTCGTTGTCGTGGGTCACGTTGCCCGAGATGATGTTGCCAGGGCTGGTGACGTTGACCCCGTTGGCGTTTCGCTGCCACCCCTGGGCGTTGAAGCTGGACCGGTTGTTCTGGATCGTGTTGCCGGTGGAGGTGTTGGTGACGTAGATGCCGGTGTCGCTGTTGTGGTTGGTGTCGTTGTCGGACACGAGCGAGTTGTTCGTGGCCCGCACGCTGATGCCCGGGGCCGTTGCTCCCTGAGCCTGTCGACCCGCGTTGGTGACGGTGTTGCCGGTCACGGTGATGTGGTCACTCTTGGTGACGTAGACACCGTCTCCCGTGGTGGCCGTGAAGGTCAGGTTGGACAGCGTGATGTAGCTCTTCGCCGAGATGTAGGCGGCGTTGGTGACGCCGTTGCCGATGACGGGGCTGCGGCCGGGCCAGCTCGTGATGGTGATCGGTGCGCTCGCGGTCCCCGACAGGGAGGGTTTGATGGACTCGGCGTAGCTGCCGTTCCCGATGTACAGGGCGGTGCCGGCCTGCAGGCGGCTGACTCCCTTGGTGATGGTGCAGAACGGCGCGTCCTGTGTGCCGGCACCGGAGTCGCTGCAGCTCGAGATCGTCTTGTCCACGAACAGGTCGGTCGCGACGGCGATCACCGGCGGCGTCCCGATGACGAACTCGTCGAGGACGCTGCCCGCCGGGCAGGTCCTGTCCTCGCCCGACACGGACGAGTCGCAGACGGCCTGCAGCTTGAGGCCGGTGTCGCCGACGTCCACACGAAGGTGCGACAGGTGCATCGCCCGCAGCGCGGTCCGCGCATCCGTGCTCGTCCAGGGTTGCTCGAGGGACGACGGAGCGCCCACCGTCACGTGGGTGACGCCCTGGATGGGCTGGAACCGCTCGTAGTCGTGCGAGTGGCCGTTGATGTTGAGCACGTACTTGCTGTAGGACTCCCCGAGGCCGCCGAGGATGGAGGCGATCTGCGCCTCCCCGGGGTGGTAGCCGGTGGAGTACGCCGGGCGGTGGCCGAACGTGATGATGTACTTGACCTTCGGGTCGTCCTGCGCCTGGCGCATCAGGGGTCCCGCCTTCGACTGCCAGTCGCTCCAGGCGCCGGTCCACGGCTCGGGGTAGGAGATGAAGCGCACCGGCCCCGCGTCGAACCAGCCCCAGTCGTTGCCGCAGCACGAGATCGCCGGTGACCCCGGCGAGGCAGCCGGGTTCGGCATGAGGAGGCGCCCCTTGTAGTTGCGCAGGTCGTCCGAGCCGGCCACGTCGTACTCATGGTTGCCCCACGCCGGCATGTAGGCGGCCCTGGTGCTCCACCGCATCACGTCGTTGAAGTGCTGGTCGACAGCAGCCATGGATGTGCCGTTGGCGTAGGTGAGGTCGCCCACCATGAGCACGAAGGAAGGGTCGTCGGCACTGATGTTGTCGAGGGTCGCGCCCAGCTTGCTGAAGTTCACCGTGTCGCCGACGTCACCGATTGCGTCGAAACGGAAGGTCGACGCGGGGGGCGCGTGGAACGTGTAGTCCGGTCCGCCGCCTATCGAGTAGTGGTAGGTGGTCCCGGCGACCAGGCCACCCAGCTGCAGCTGCCAGAACGGACCGGGCGACGACCACGGTGTCCAGGCCGGAGCCACTGCCGTGGCGGTCTGCCCGTAGTCGGTCGTGGTTCCCCAGCGCACGTCGCTCGCCGCGCCTCGCCAGTCGATCGCCACGGCCGTCGGCCCGGTGAAGGTGTAGTGGACCTCGTCGGCCACCGGGGAGGCGCCGTTGGCCGAGACGCCGGTCCCGAGGACCAGCAACATCGCCGCCACCAGGGTCGTCACCCACACCGCGTAGCGCCTGCGGGAGTGCGCATGGGTCGGACTGGTGGGTAGGCGCCAAGGCCGCGAGTTCATCCTCGAACGCTAGAAGCATGGGGGCGCCCCTGAAGACCCCTCGTGGGTCTAGGCGTCGCTACGACGTCTTGTGGAACTCCGCTGGCGGAGCACTCCACCGACTGGACCAGGCGGCTGTGGGAGTCGCGCCCGGGTCCAGGTGTGCCCTTGGACCCTGTTCGAGCGGGAACGCCGGGGTGTGGACTGGAGGTCCACGGCGAGGAGGTGCCATGGCTCAGGACGGGCGACAGCGTGGTGCCGTCGTCGGGCTCAATGGTGCTCCTGACACGGGCACCAGGCAGGGCATGCCCTTCATCGCGAACAGATGCCTCGCCCAGCAGGTCGCCTGGGTGAAGGCCAACGCCAAGCCCTCGCAGGCCTACACGATCGCGGCATACCCCTCTGCCGGCCAGCTCCTCACGCACCGCGCCGACGGTCCGTGGTCACCGACCACGAAGGCGGGTCAGCTGTCCAACGTCGGCTACGCCGAGGCGACGTATGCAGCGGACAGCCTCGGGGCTGCCGGTTTCGCGCCGCCGGTGGTCTGGATCGACGTCGAACCACGAGCGGCCCAGCCGTGGCCGACGGCAACGGCGGAGCAACGCATGGAGAACCGCTACGTCCTCGAGGGGCTCATGCGCGGGCTGCGCGACCACGGGCTCGCCTACGGCCTGTACTCCTTCGCCTCGGGATGGGAGTCGATCACCGGGTCCTGGCGGGTGCCCGGTGTCCCGGTCTGGGCCACTGCCGGCCGCTTGGACTACCCCGGCGAGGCGCTCGACCGGTGCACCCAGCCGAGCTTCTCCGGTGGACGCGTCCTGCTGTCCCAGTGGTACGACGACGAGCGTGACTACGACCGCACGTGCGAGCCCTACGCGTTCACGCCGCTGGCGGTGCCCGCCTCGACCCTGTCCGGTGCCACCGCTGACTTCAACGGCGACTGGGACAACGACGTGCTGGCGCGCGTCGCCCCCACCGGGGACCTCCGCCTGTATGCGGGTACGGGCCGAGGTGCCCTGACCGCCGGTGTGCGCATCGGCGGGGGCTGGAAGGGGATGAGTGCCCTGGAGACCCCGGGGGACGTCGACGGCGACGGCCTGCTGGACGTCCTGGCTCGGGAGGCTTCCACCGGCTCCCTGTGGCTGTACCCCGGGAACGGCGCCGGCGGCTGGCTCCCGCGGGTCCGGATCGGCACCGGCTGGAACTCGATGACCGCAGTGGCGAGCGCCGGTGACCTCAACGGGGACCGCACGCCGGACCTCCTGGCCCGCGACCGGTCCGGCGTGCTGTGGCTCTACCCCCGGAACGCGACGGGATCGTGGTTGCCGAGGGCCCGGGTGGGCGGCGGGTGGAACAGCATCAACGCCATCTTCTGACGCGCGGGCGGTGACTCACCTGCGCTCTGCCCGGTGCTCCTGCCACCGCTCCCACGGAGCTCGCGCCATCCGGGCGACCCGCTCACGGCGCTCGCGCCACTCCAGCAGGCCGTCGCTCGGCCACCAGGCCGCCCGCAGCCGGTCCTTGCGCCGCCGGACTCCGGAGACGGCCTTGACCACGTGCTGGGTGTCGGGCCGGACGTCGGTGACGGTCGTCCCGGGTGGGGCGTAGCGCGAGCGCTCGAGGCCGTCGACGACGCGCCGAAGAGCCTGCGACTCCTCACCCTCGAGGTAGGCCTCCCGCTGGTAGAACCGGCCGGCCTGGCGCGGCGTGCTTCCGCGCGGCGGTATGACGCCGAGGTCGCCGAGCCGTTCGACCATCGCCTGCCACTCGATCTCGACCCGGGTCGAGTCGTCGGGGGCGTCCTTGAGCCGGCGGCGCAGTCTGGCCCTCGCAGCGAGGGGGACGGCGAGGGAGCCCAGGAACCCGACGACCAGGGCCAGCAGGACCCACAGCAGCGCCGTCCCCGCCATGCCGCCGAGGAACGACGTGCTGTCGTTCTGCGTGCCCGAGGTCGTCGTGGGGTTCTGCGCCCCGGGGTCGTTGGCGCCGTCGGGCCGGGTGTTGGCGGAGGCCGAGCTGGTCGCGCTGCCCGTGGACGACGTGCCGGTCGTGTCCGGGGTGGTCGGGGCCAGTGAGTAGGGCGGGGCGACGGTGTTCTGGGTGCCCGACGGGGTGGGCTCGAAGCGCAGCCAGCCGACGCCCTCGAAGTAGAGCTCCGGCCACGCGTGCGCGTCCGAGGCCCGCACCGTGTAGGTGCCGCGGTCGGCGGTGCCGGGGAGGAAGCCGATGGCCATCCGGGCAGGGATCCCGCTCTCGCGGGCCATCATCACCATGGCCGTGGCGAACTGGACGCAGTACCCGACCTTGGTCCGCAGGAACAGCGAGATGGCGTCGGGTGCCTCGGGCTGCCCGAAGCGGTTGTTCACGGTCGTCGGCAGGTTGAGCGAGTACGTGAAGCCACCACCGCTGCGCAGGTAGCCCTGGATCGCCCGGGCGGCCTCGATCCGGCTGGCGCCGTTCGGCACCACGGTGGCGACGAGGTCGCGCACCAGCGGCTCGGAGGCGGGATCGACCTGCAGCTCGGGCGGCAGCAGGCCGCCGGTCGCCGGCTGCACCGGCTGGTCGAGGGTCGCCGGCGTCGGGTTGAGGGCCAGGTAGTTGAAGCTGTAGGAGCTCGCCGTCCGGTTGACGCTGGCCACCGACGTCCGGCGGTCCAGGCCCCAGGCCACCCCGTCGAGGTCGCCGGAGACCAAGGGGGTGGGTGCGGCGATCTGCGGCGCCTCGATCCGGGACTCGTCGACGGAGATCCGGTAGGTCTCGCGGGGGACGCTGTCGTCGAGCTCCTGCGGGAGCTGGATCTCGGGTCGTCGCGTGTAGCGGACGTCGGCGTCGTCCGGACGCCACTGGTCGTTGGCGTAGTTCTCGAGGACCCCGACCCGCAGCGGGGTCAGGATCGGGCGCGTTGGTCGTGTAGGACAGGACCGGGGCCTTCGACGGGCTCTTCAGGCTGCGGGTCAGGTCGAGGGTGGACTTGAGCCCGACCTGGCCGTCGCTGAACCCCGTGGCATCGCTGGACCGACCCAGGCCGTCGATGAGGTAGCGGGTGGGCAGGTGCGGGATCAGCACGGGCAGGGCGACCGCGATGACCAGGCCGGCGACGGCGAGCGTCCGGCCGACGGCGGCATACCCGTAGACACCGTCGTTGTCCTCGGAGCTGCGGCGGCCCGTGGTGCTCATCGGCAGGGTGGTGCTCCACCGCCGCAGCGAGGAGATGCCCTGGCGGCCGAGCATCAGCAGCCAGATGCCACCCGCGGCGACGAAGAACATCGGGTTGAGGGAGTCGCCGGAGTTGGAGGCCGAGATGAGGAAGGCGGTGAGCAGGGGGAGGCCGGCCATGGCGGGGGAGCGACGCATGACGGCGAGGTGGTCGACGAGGACCGCCGTCACCCCGATGGCGAGGCCGATCCCCAGGATGATGCCGCGGTCGGTGGGTGCGGGCGCGGCGTAGTTCTGGATCGTGAGCCGCGCGTCGACGAGCAGGCGGTTGAACGCGAGCACGGTGTCGAGCGTGGGCAGGCCGTGCCAGAGGTGCCCGCGGCCGTAGAACCATCCCGACACGAGCACGATGCCGGCGAGCTGGGACAGCCCGACCAGCGCCCACGAGGTGGTGACCATCCTCGCGAGGACGCCGGTGAGGACGACGACGAGGATCACGCCGAGCGTCGGGCGCATCCACGTGTTGGGCGTGAACAGCGTGGTCAGCGGCCAGGCGACGACCGCCGAGGCGGCGCCGGCCAGCAGGGACTCGGGAAGGCGGCCGCGGCTCATGCCACGCCCACCCGTCGGGTCCCGCCGGACAGCACGCCCCACACGGCGGCGAGCGGGTCGTCGGAGGTGACGACGGTGACGCCCCAGCCGGCGCCCCGCAGGACCGGGACGCACGACAGGTCAGAGCTGCGCGCCGGGCCGGCGACGACGGCCCCGAAGCCGACGGGGTCGAGCACGATGGCCAGCGCCGTGCCCCCGGGCTGGCGCAGGGACGCGACCTGGCGGGCCACCTCCTCGTCGAGCTCGGTGACGACGGCCAGCACCAGACCGCCCGAGGAGGTGACCGGGTGCGCCGCCTGGAGCACGTCGGCGAACTGGTCGTCGGACCCGGTCTCGGCCATCGCGAGGACGTCGAGCAGCGGGTCGAGCTCCATCGCCGTGGCGGCGCGGCTGTCCTCGGCGGTCTCGTCGGTGATCAGGTGCACGGCATACCCCTGGTCGAGGAGGTGGCACGCCGATGGAGGCGCACGCGGTCACGGCCCACTCGAAGGAGCTGGAGCTGCCCGAGCCGTGGTGCCCGCGGGAGCGGGAGTCCAGGACGATCGCGGCCCGGCGGCGGGCCGGCCGGTCCTCCTGGCGCACCATCAGCTCACCGGTCTTGGCGGTGGCGGGCCAGTGGATCCGGCGCAGGTCGTCGCCGTCGCGGTAGGACCGGATCGAGACGTCGTCCTCGCCGTGGAGGGCGACCATGTGGGGGATGGCGCCCTCGGCGCCGACGCCGCTGCCCGGCGGCAGCCCGCCGCCCAGCGGCAGGAGCTGCGGCAGCACGAGGACGTCGCTGGCTCCGGAGATCGCCGCGACCCGGGTGCTCAGGCCGAACGGGTCACGCAGGCGTACGCCCAGGGGGCCGAGGCGGTGCCGGCCGCGCACGTGGGAGCGCACGGTGTAGTGGACCTCCTGCCGGTCGCCGCGGCGCAGCCGGGGCACGACGAAGCGCGGGCGGTCGCCCAGGGCGTAGTCGAGCTGCTCCTCGGCCATGAGCAGGGGGCTCGCGGCTCCGCCGGCGTTCTCGATCCCCAGGGTGACCACGGACTGCTCGTCGACCTGGATGCGTCCGGGCACGGCGGTGCGCTCGAGGGCGAACCGCAGGTCGTGCCGTCGCATGAGGAGCCCGCTGAGCAGGGGGAGGGCGACCAGGAGGACGCCGATGCGGGTCAGGTCGGTGAACCCGAGCCCGATCCCGCACAGCACCAACGTGGTTCCCGCTGCGACGAACGCCCGCCCGCGGGTGGTGAGGAGGTCGCGAAGTCTGCGCACGCCGCAGCCTCAGCGGCCGGCAGCAGGGACCGGCACCCGCCGCATCAGGTCCTGGAGGACCTCGCCGGTGCTCCGGCGGGCGAGCTGGGTCTCGCCGGTGGGGATGACCCGGTGGGCCAGGACGTGGACGACGATCGCCTGCACGTCGTCGGGCAGCACGTGGTCGCGACCCTCGAGCGCGGCGTGGGCGCGGGCGGCCCGCAGCATGTGCAGGGTCGCTCGCGGTGAGGCGCCCAGGCGCAGCGCCGAGCTGGACCGGGTGGCCGACGAGAGGTCGACGACGTACTGCTTGATGGCGTCGCTGGTGAAGACCGAGCGGACCGCCTTGACCATGGCCGTGATCGTGGCGGCGTCGGTGACGGGGCTGCAGCGTCTCCAGCGGGGAGACCTGTCCGTGGCTGTCGAGCATGGCGACCTCGGCGCGCGACGAGGGGTAGCCGAGGGAGATGCGGGCCATGAAGCGGTCGCGCTGGGCCTCGGGGAGGGGGTAGGTGCCCTCCATCTCGATGGGGTTCTGGGTCGCCATGACGATGAACGGCTTCGGGAGGTCGTAGGTCTGGCCGTCGACCGTGACCTGGCCCTCCTCCATCGACTCCAGCAGCGCCGACTGGGTCTTGGGGGAGGCGCGGTTGATCTCGTCACCCACCACGACGTTGGCGAAGATCGCCCCGGGCCGGAACTCGAAGTCGCGGACGTCCTGGTTGAACACGCTGACGCCGGTGATGTCGCTGGGCAGCAGGTCCGGCGTGAACTGCACGCGGCGGACCGAGCAGTCGATCGTGCGGGCGAGGGTCTTGGCCAGCATCGTCTTGCCGACGCCGGGCACGTCCTCGAGGAGCAGGTGCCCCTCGGCGAGCAGCACGGTGATCGCCGTGTGCACGACGTCGGGCTTGCCCTCGATGACGGAGTTCATCGCCCTCGCCAGGCGTCCGGCGACCTCGGTCACCTGGCTCAGCGACGCGGGGGAGCCGGCCGGGAAGGAGAGCAGGCCCTCCGACACCGGGGTCGCGGCGCCCCCCGAGCCCGGTCGACCGCTCATGCCCTGGCGTCCCGTCGTGCCCGGCGCTCCAGCGGACGATCCGCTGCACCGCCCCGTGGGGGCCCCCGTGCCTGGTCCTCGTACCCACCCTGCACCGGCTGTCCCTCCGTCGATTCCGGGGTCGCCACGCTGCGCCCTCCGGATGGCTTGATCTTCCCCCACATCGCCCCACCGGGACAGCACGTATGCCGTCTCGTGACCTGTCGGACTGGTTCGGGAACGCCCGAGCGGGCCGATCGGTGCCCGGAACAACGCACAGATCGTCGCACGAGGCCCATCGACGGGTCATTCGTCACCGTGCGTGCTTTCGGTGGGTAGATCGGCCGTCGTTGTGCGGAATGTTCCCACCACTTTCCACCACCGGTGTGACCTGCAGAAACAGCCAAACAGATGAGGAAAACGTGCCGAACTGGGTACCTGTGGGGGTGGTGGTGGAGTAAAGTGGGGGAAACAAGAGGGCCGTGGGGTCCTGTGGCTTCGGCAGGGGAGGTGGGCGCCGTGTTCCTCGGGACGCACAGCCCCCGCCTCGACGACAAGGGCCGCCTCTTCCTCCCCGCGAAGTTCCGCGAGCGGATGGCCGACGGCCTGGTCGTCACCCGTGGCCAGGAGCGCTGCCTCTACGTCTTCCCGATGGACGAGTTCGTCCGGGTCACCGAGCAGATGCAGTCGGCCCCGACCACGAGCAAGGCCGTCCGCGACTTCACCCGCGTCTTCCTCTCCGGCGCCTCCGACGAGGTGCCCGGACAAGCAGGGCCGCGTCACCATCCCGGCCAACCTGCGCGCGTACGCCGGACTGACCCGCGACTGCACCGTCATCGGCGCCGGCGTCGCGCGTCGAGGTCTGGGACACCGACGCGTGGAACACCTACCTCGAGAGCACCGAGCAGGGCTTCTCCGACCAGTCCGAGGAGGTCATCCCCGGCCTGCTGTGACGAACCGCCGGGCACCGCTGCCCACGGCCCCTGCCGCCAGGTCTCCAGCCGCTCCGCATCCCGGGACGACTTCCCCCGTCCCGGGCCGCATTCCTCGAAGCGGATGGAGACCTGACCGCAGGGTCCAGCACAGCAGGACGGGAACACCGGTCCACCCGCACGACCAGCACCGACCCCGCAGCACCGCCCGAGCACCGGAGCCACCCGCAGCAGGACCCGAGCAGGAGCACCGCGATGAACTCACGAGGAATGGCCGCCGACCGGCACATTCCGGTGCTTCGCGACCGCATCGTCGAGCCTCCTCGCACCGGCGCTGACCGAGCGCGGCGCGGTCTACCTCGACGGCACCCTGGGCATGGGTGGCCACGCGGAGGCCGTCCTCGAGTCCTGCCCGCAGGCGCACCTCGTCGGCATCGACCGTGACCAGGAGGCCCTCGCGCTCGCCGCCGAGCGGCTCGACCGCTTCGCCGGTCGCACGACCTTCGTCCACGCCGTCTACGACGAGGTGCCGCGGGCGCTCGCCGAGGCCGGCGTCACCCACGTCGACGCCAGCCTCTACGACCTCGGCGTCTCGTCCCTGCAGCTCGACGAGACCGACCGAGGCTTCTCCTACAGCCAGGACGCACCGCTCGACATGCGGATGGACCAGTCCACCGGCATCACCGCGGCGGAGGTCCTCAACACCTACGCCGCAGCCGACCTCGAGGGCATCCTGCGCGAGTTCGGCGAGGAGCGGTTCGCCCGCAAGATCGCCGCTGCCGTGGTCCGCGAGCGCGAGACCGAGCCGTTCACGACCTCGGGGCGGCTCGTCGAGCTCCTCAAGAAGGCGGTGCCGGCCGCGTCCCAGAAGAGCGGGGGCCATCCCGGCAAGCGGACCTTCCAGGCCCTGCGCATCGAGGTCAACGCCGAGCTGTCCGTCTGGGCGCGGGCCCTGCCCGGCGTCATCGACGCGCTCGGCGGTCGGCGGCCGGGTTGCCGTCCTGTCCTACCACTCGCTCGAGGACCGCATCACCAAGCGCGTGCTGGCGCAGGGAGCCAAGGGGCAGCAGCCCGCAGGGCCTGCCCGTCGAGCTCCCCGAGCACGCGCCATACCTGCGGCTGCTCACCCGCGGCGCCGAAGAGGCGTCGGCCGCTGAGCAGGCCGCCAACCCCCGATCTGCCTCGGTGCGCCTGCGGGCCGCCGAGCGCACCCGACTTTCCACTGCAACGAAGGGAAACCACCGATGAGCCAGCAGACTGCGACGGCGAGGGTCGCACCTCGGGCCCCCCTGCGCCGGCAGGCGTCGCCCCAGCCCCTGCGGGTCGTCCCCGCCGCGATCGGGCAGCCCGGCAACGCCGTGTTCGCCGCGTTCTGCATGACCCTGCTGGTGGGTGGCCTCGTCGCCCTCCTCATGCTCAACACCGCCATGGCCGAGGGGTCGTTCACCCTGCACCGCCTCCAGGCGACCTCCGGCGAGCTCACCGACACCCAGGACGCGCTCACCCAGGCGATCGACGCCCAGCGCAACCCCGCCAACCTCGCCGCCCGCGCCGAGAAGATGGGTATGGTGCCCGCCGACTCCGCGGCGTTCCTGCGCCTCAGCGACGGCAAGGTCCTCGGCGTGGCGAAGCGCGGCGAAGAAGCAGGCCGGCTTTACCGTGGTCACGGCTCCGCAGGCTCCGTCCTCGACGTCCGCAGCGTCCAAGGACGCGGGGCCGAAGACGGCAGTCAGCTCGAAGGGGGACGTGACGACCACGACCGTGAAGGTCACCAAGCCGGACGGCTCGCTCGTCACGACGGTGACCAGCGTCGACGCCAAGAGCAAGACCACCACGAGCACCAGCACGACCACCCCGGCGAAGAAGCCGGCCGCGTCACCGTCGACGCCGGCCACCCCCAAGCCCTGACAGGGCGCCCCCGACCCATCGCAGACACGAGGTACCCAGTGACGCAGACCCGAGGCACTCGCCCCGGAGCCCAGCGCCCCCGTGTCCCGAACGGTGAGGCCCCGCGTCGTCGTCCGGCGCAGGGCGCACCCGGGGCCAAGGAACGCGTCACCTCGGCCAGGGCCGGCCGCCCCACGGCAGCCCCGGCCCGCCCCCGGTCGGCGTCCGACCCGAAGCGTCCCGCCGCCCGGGCCCAGCGCCAGGGCGGCCCCACCAGCCCTCCCCGGCGCCCCACCGCCCCACCGAGGGGTCCTGCCGGCCGGCGCGTGAGCCTGGACGGGTCCAACCCACGTCGCCGCATGCGCACCATGACGGTCGCGGTCCTGTTCATCTTCAGCATCTTCGGCGCCCAGCTGCTGCGCCTGCAGGGTTTCGACGCCTCCGGGGTCTCCCAGACCGCAGCCTCCAAGCGCCTCGGCACCATCGTCTACCCCGCGATGCGCGGCTCCATCGTCGACCGCAACGGCACGATCCTCGCCTCGAGCGTCGAACGCCGCACGGTCACCGTCGACCAGACAGCGGTGACCAAGTACGTGAGGCCGGTCAACGGCGTGCGCGCCGTGGTCGGGGTCGCCGGCGCGGCGAAGGACCTCTCGCCCCTGCTCGGCATCCCGGTGGACACGCTGGTCACCAGCCTGACCGGCACCTCCCGCTACCGCGTGCTGGCCAAGAACGTCACGCCCCTGAACTGGCGCAAGATCTCCGAGCTCGGCATCAACGGCATCTACTCCGAGGTGACCACGGACCGCAACTACCCGACGTCGACCGCAGCAGCCTCGCTCGTGGGGTTCGTCCAGTCCGACGGGTCGCCCGGCGGCGGCCTCGAGGTCCTCATGAACTCCACGCTCAAGGGCAAGGCCGGCAAGACGATGTTCGAGCAGTCGCAGGACGGCCGGGCGATCCCGAACGCCCGGCAGGAGACGATTCCGCCGGTGCCCGGCAAGGACGTCAAGCTGACCATCGACTCCGACCTGCAGTGGTTCGCTCAGAACGCGGTCGCGCAGAAGGTCATCGAGACCAAGGCGCTGTCCGGCACCGTGGTCGTGACCAACGTCAAGACCGGTGAGCTCCTCGCCGTCGCGTCCTACCCGACCTTCGACCCCAACCAGCCGGGCCAGTCGACCGAGAACTGGACCAACAAGGCGTTCAACGACGTCTACGAGCCCGGTTCCACCGGCAAGGTCATGACGGCGGCCGCGGCCATCCAGGAGGGTGCCATCACCCCGTCCACGGTGGTCGAGGTGCCCAACCGGATCCACCGTGCCGGCACGGAGTTCAAGGACAGCCACGACCACCCGACCGAGTACCTCACCTTCGCGGGCGTCCTGGCGCAGTCGAGCAACATCGGCACCATCCTCGCCGGCGAGAAGGTCAAGGCGACGACGATGTACAGCTACTTCAAGAAGTTCGGCCTCGGGGAGACCTCGGGCATGGACTTCCCGGGTGAGGGCCCGGGCCTGCTGACCAACGTCAAGGACTGGAACGGCACGCAGCGCTACACCGTGCTCTTCGGCCAGGGCCTGTCGGTCAACGCCCTCCAGGCTGCCGGGGTCTTCCAGACCATCGCCAACGACGGCGTCCGGATCCCGCCGCGTATCGTCGCCGCCACGAGCGACGGGCACGGCAACTACACGCCGGTCGAGAAGGCCAAGGGCATCAGGGTGGTCTCGCCCGAGATCGCCAAGGAGGTCCGCGACATGCTCGAGGGCGTCGTGGGCAAGGAGGGCACCGCCCCCGAGGCCAAGATCCCCGGCTACCGCGTCGCGGGCAAGACCGGCACCGCGGACCGCTACGACGCCAAGGTCGGCGGGTACTCCGGCAAGACGGCGAGCTTCATCGGGTTCGCGCCCGCCGACGACCCCGAGATCGTCGTCGCCGTGACGCTGCAGCGTCCGATCAAGGGCTACTTCGGCGGTGTTGTGGCCGGACCCGTGTTCAAGGACGTCATGACCTACGCGCTGCAGGAGCTGCAGGTGCCCCCGACCGGCACCAAGCCGCCCGTGGTCAAGATCAAGGCCGACCCCATACCCGATCCGAGCGACCCCTCCGTGGTGCGGGACAAGGCGTCCAGCGCATCCCGGGCCGGGCACTGACGGTAGGCTCGCTGTCCGTGCCTTCCCCCCGACCGGCGTCCCTCCACGCCACCCCGACCTCCGCCGTGGCCTCCCTCGTGGGCGGCGCGGTCACGGGTGAGGACGTCCTCGTCACCGGCGTCACCCTGGCCTCCCAGGACGTCGTGGCCGGCGATCTCTACGCCGCCCTGCCGGGCGCCAACGCCCACGGTGCCCGGTATGCGGCCGGCGCGGTGGAGGCGGGCGCGGTCGCCGTCCTCACGGACGCGGCCGGGGTCGCCGTGCTCGCTGCCGACGGCGTCAGCGTGCCGACCGTGGTCGTCGAGGAGCCGCGCAGCGTCGTCGGAACCGTCGCCCGGACTCTCTACGGCACCGAGGACCTCGGCCTGCGGCTCTTCGGGGTCACGGGCACGAACGGCAAGACGACGACGGCATACCTCATCGACTCCGCCCTGACCGCGCTGGGACGGACGACCGGCCTGATCGGCACCGTCGAGACCCGGATCGGGCACGAGCGGTTGCGCAGCATGCGCACCACGCCGGAGGCGACCGTGCTGCACGCGCTGCTCGCCGTCATGCGCGAACGCGTCCGTCGACTCCTGCGTCATGGAGGTCTCCAGCCACGCGCTGAGCCAGCACCGGGTCGACGGCGTGGTCTACGACGTCGCGCTGTTCACCAACCTGTCGCAGGACCACCTCGACTTCCACCCGACGATGCGCGACTACTTCGTGGCGAAGGCCTCGCTGTTCACGCCGGAGCGGTCCCGTCGCGGGATCGTCTGCGTCGACGACGAGTGGGGCCGCGAGCTGACCGAGCTGGCCGGAGTGCCCGTCACCACGATGACCTCGCTGCCCGGCGTCACGGCCGACTGGCACCTGGTCGCCGGTCAGGGCGCCGACCCCGCCGACTTCACCCTCTCCGACCACGCCACCACGCTGCGGCTGCGCTCGGCGCTGCCCGGCGACTTCAACCGGGTCAACACCGCGATGGCCGCGTTGGCCCTGCTCGACTCCGGCCTCGAGCCCGCGGTGGTCGAGCAGGCCCTGCGCAGCGACCCGCACGTGCCCGGCCGGATGGAGAAGGTCACCATCGACCAGTCCCTCGACGGGGCCGTCGAGGCCGTCGACGCGGCGCCGGACCCGTCCCTGCCGCTCGTCGTCGTCGACTACGCCCACACCCCGGACGCCGTCGCCGCCGCCCTGAGGGCCCTGCGTCCCGAGACGCGGGGAGCCCTGGTCGTCGTGCTCGGCGCCGGTGGCGACCGCGACCGCGGCAAGCGCGCGGCCATGGGTCGCGCGGCCGCCCTCGGAGCCGACGTCGTCGTCGTCACCGACGACAACCCCCGCTCGGAGGACCCCGCCGTCATCCGCGCCGCCGTCCTCGACGGCGCGCGCGACGCGGCGTCGGCCGGCGGCACCCACGACCTGCACGACGTGGGCGGGCGTGCCGACGCCATCGACGCCGCCATCCGCCTGGGCCGTGCACGCGGCCCGGGCAGCGTCGTCGCCGTCGTCGGCAAGGGCCACGAGACCGGCCAGGACGTGGCCGGCACCATCCACCCCTTCGACGACCGCGAGGAGGTGGCCCGCGCCCTGCGCGCGGTGGCCGCCCCCACGGGAGGAACTCTGTGATCCCGCTGTCCCTCAAGGAGATCGCCACCATCACCGGTGGGCGGCTCCACGGCATCACCGACGACGAGGCTGCCCGCCTCGTCGTCGACGGCCCCGTCGTCACCGACTCCCGGGAGGCCGGGCCGGGAGGGCTCTACATCGCCCGCGTGGGTGAGCAGATGGACGGCCACCAGTTCGTCGGTCCGGCCGCAGACCTCGGTGCGGTGGCCGCGATGACGACCCTCGAGGTGCCCGACCTGCCCTGCGTGGTCGTCGACGACATCCAGGCCGGTCTGGCCTCCCTGGCACGGTCCGTCGTCGAGCGGCACCCCGACCTCACCGTCATCGGCATCACCGGCTCCTCCGGCAAGACCTCGACCAAGGACCTGCTCGCGAGCGTCCTGTCGTCGGCCGCGCCGACGGTGGCGCCCGTGGGTTCCCTCAACTCCGAGGTCGGCGTCCCCCTCACCGTCTTCCGCGTCACCCCCGAGACCCGGTTCCTCGTCGTCGAGATGGGCGCACGGGGGATCGGGCACATCGAGTACCTCACGACGATCGCGCCACCCCGGATCGGGATCGAGCTCAACGTCGGCACGGCCCACGTCGGCGAGTTCGGCTCGCGCGAGGCGATCGGCGTCGCCAAGGCCGAGCTGGTCGCCGCCCTGCCCTCCGACGGGCTCGCGGTCCTCAACGCCGACGACTCGGTGGTGCGCGCGATGGCGACGCGGACAGGTGCGCGTGTCCAGCTCGTCGGCACCGCGCCCGATGCCGCCGTCCGGGCCGACGACATCGTCCTGGACCCGGCCGGCCGCCCGACCTTCCGGCTGCTCACCCCCGCCGGGGAGGCCGACGTGACCCTCCCGCTGCACGGCGAGCACCACGTCGGCAACGCCCTGGCCGTCGTCGCGGCCGCCCTCGAGTGCGGCCTGTCGCTCGACTCGGTCGTCGAGGCCCTCGCCGGCGCGACCCCCGCCTCACGCTGGCGGATGGAGGTCGTCGAGAGGCCCGACGGCGTCACCGTCGTCAACGACGCGTACAACGCCAACCCCGACTCGATGCGCGCCGCCCTCAAGGCCCTCGCCGCCATGGGCCACGACCGCCGCACCTGGGCCGTCCTGGGCTCGATGCTCGAGCTGGGGGAGGAGTCCACGACCGAGCACGACGCCATCGGACGGCTCGCCGTCCGGCTCAACATCTCGCGCCTCGTCGTCGTCGGGGAGGTCGCCCGGCCGATGGCCAGCGGGGCCCAGCACGAGGGCTCGTGGGGCGAGGAGGCCGTCTGGGTCCCGGACGCCGACGCCGCCCACGACCTGCTCGTCGAGAATCTTCGACCCGGTGACGTCGTGTTGTTCAAGTCCAGCCGCGACGCCGGTCTACGGTGGCTCGGGGACAAGGTGGCCGCGCTCGGCGCCCCCCGGCCCGAGGACGACAACGAGGAGGACGCGACGTGAAGGCGGTCCTGATCGCTGCCGTCGTCTCCCTCGTGGGCGCCCTGTTCGGCACGCCGATGTTCATCAAGTACCTCGTCAAGCAGGGCTACGGCCAGTTCATCCGTGACGACGGCCCGACCTCGCACCACACCAAGCGCGGCACGCCCACCATGGGTGGCGCGGTCATCATCGGGTCGAGCCTCGCGGCATACGGGCTGGCGCACCTGGTCACCGGCACACCGCTGACGTGGAGCGGTGTCCTCGTGCTGTTCCTCATGACCGGCCTCGGTCTGGTCGGGTTCCTCGACGACTACATCAAGATCTCCAAGCAGCGCAGCCTCGGTCTGCGGTCACGCGAGAAGCTCGCCGGCCAGACGCTCGTGGCGGTGGTGTTCGCCGTGCTGGCGCTGCAGTTCCCCAACAGCAAGCACCGCACTCCTGCGTCGACCTACATCTCGTTCGTCCGTGACACCCCGGTCGACCTGGCGTTCGCGGGCACGCTGCTCGGGCTGATCCTGTTCGTCATCTGGGCCAACATCATGATCGCCGGCACGTCCAACGGCGTGAACCTCACCGACGGCCTCGACGGGCTCGCCACCGGCGCCTCGGTGATGGTCTTCGCGGCCTACGTCCTCATCGGCATCTGGCAGGGCAACCAGAACTGCCAGCTCACGCCGGGGCTGAAGTGCTACGAGGTGCGCGACTCCCGGGACCTGGCCGTGGTGGCCGCGGCCTGCATGGGTGCCTGCTTCGGCTTCCTGTGGTGGAACGCCTCGCCGGCCAAGATCTTCATGGGCGACACCGGTTCCCTGGCCCTCGGCGGCGCTCTCGCGGGGCTCGCCATCACGACCCGCACCGAGCTGCTCATCATCATCCTCGGCGGCCTCTTCGTGACGATCACCCTGTCGGTGATCATCCAGGTCGGGTCGTTCAAGATGACCGGTAAACGCGTCTTCCGGATGGCGCCGCTGCAGCACCACTTCGAGCTGCTCGGGTGGAACGAGGTCACCATCGTCATCCGGTTCTGGATCATCGCCGGGCTCTTCGTGGCCCTCGGCCTCGGGCTCTTCTACGCCGAGTGGGTCGTCGGGGCGCAATAGCCCTGTCAGCCCACCCCACCTCTTCGACGCACGTGGCACCAGCAGTGAGGAAACACCAGCAGTGAGCAGCACACCGGTCGGCGGACGCCTCGACGGACTGACGAACGGCAGCGCGGACTGGAGCGGCCTGCGGGTCGTCGTGGCCGGGCTCGGCGTGAGCGGCTTCGCGGCCGCCGACGCCCTGAACGAACGCGGCGCGCACGTCGTCGCCGTCGACGCCGGGGACCCTGAGGCCAACACGGCGCTGGGGGAGCGGGCCCGCATCCTCGACATCCTCGACGTGGACGTGCGGCTCGGCGCCGAGCACGTCGCCGGTATGCCGCACAGACTTCGCCGCCGACCTCGTCGTCACCTCCCCGGGGTGGCGGCCCGACCAGCCCCTGCTCGTGGCGGCCGCCGCGGCCGGCGTGCCGGTGTGGGGCGAGGTCGAGCTCGCGTGGCGGATGAGGGCCGCCGTCGGCCCGGCACCGTGGCTCACCGTGACCGGGACCAACGGCAAGACCACCACCGTGACGATGCTCGCCCACATGCTGCGGGCCGCCGGGCTGCGCGCCACCGCGGCCGGCAACGTCGGCACCCCGATCCTCGAGGCGGTGCTGCACCCGGAGCCCTACGACGTCATCGCCGTCGAGCTCTCGAGCTACCAGCTGCACTGGTCGGACTCGCTCGCCCCGCACGCCTCGGTCTGCCTCAACGTCGCTCCCGACCACGTCGACTGGCACGGGTCGTTCGAGGACTACACGGCCGCCAAGGGCAAGGTCTACGCCAACACCAAGGTCGCCTGCGTCTACAACGTCCAGGACCCCGCCACCGAGCAGCTCGTCCGGGACGCCGAGGTCCAGGAGGGGTGCCGGGCGATCGGGTTCACGCTGGGGATGCCCGGTCCGTCGATGGTCGGGGTGGTCGACGACATCCTCGCCGACCGCGCCTTCGTCGAGGAGCGCAAGACCTCGGCGGCCGAGCTCGCCACGCTCGACGACGTCCGCGGCGATGCGGCGACGCTGGCCCCGCACAACCTCGCGAACGCCCTCGCCGCCGCAGCCCTCGCCCGGGCGTACGGCGTCCCACCCGTCGCGGTCCGCGACGGGCTGCGCAGCTTCCGACCAGAACCGCACCGCATCGCCGACTGCGGCGAGGTCGACGGCGTGCGCTACGTCGACGACTCCAAGGCCACCAACCCCCACGCGGCACTGGCGTCGCTGCTGTCCTTCGAGCACGTCGTGTGGGTCGCCGGCGGGCTGCTCAAGGGTGCGGACGTCGACGACCTCGTCCGCGAGGCAGCGCCCCGGCTGCGCGCCGTCGTCCTCATCGGCGCCGACCGCGCGGTGCTCGCCGAGGCCCTGGCCCGACACGCACCGGATGTCCCCGTGGTCGACGTGCCGAGCACGGACACTGGGGTCATGGATGTGGTGGTGGAGCACGCCTCCGGGCTGGCCCGGAGCGGTGACGTCGTGCTGCTCGCCCCGGCGGCCGCCTCGATGGACATGTTCACCGACTACGGCGCCCGCGGTGACGCGTTCGCCGCTGCGGTGGACCGTCGCGGCGCCGGCCGGGCGGCCGGCAGCGACGGCTCGACCGACCCGCAGGGAGACCAGTCGTGAGCAGCGTCAGCGCCGCACCGAGCGCGAAGTCGAGACTGCGCGAGGGCGCGGACCGTGAGGACTCCTCGAAGTTCGGCAGCTGGTTGCAGCGACTCGACACCCCCATGACCAGCTACTACGTGCTGCTGTCGGTGTCGGTCGTCCTGGTCGTCATCGGCCTGATCATGGTCCTGTCGGCCTCGTCGGTGATGTCGCTGGTGCAGACCAACAACGGCACGCCCTACGTCTACTTCCGCAAGCAGCTGCAGTTCGCCGTCCTCGGTGGCATCGCGATGGCGATCGCTGCGCACGTGCCGATCCGCACCTGGAAGAAGCTGTCCCTGCCGATCCTGGCGGGCGCGCTGTTCCTGCAGATGCTCGTGTTCACCCCGCTCGGCGTGTCCGTCAACGGCAACCGCAACTGGCTGGGCGCCGGCCCGGTCACCGTGCAGCCCTCGGAGTTCGCCAAGCTCGGGCTCGTCCTCGTGGGTGCGGCGATGCTGTCAGCCCGACGACGGTCGCTGGGTCAGCTGCGCCACGTCCTGGTGCCGTTCCTCGTCCCCGCCGCCGGGGCGACGATCGGCCTGGTGCTGCTCGGGCACGACCTCGGCACCGTCCTCATCATGGGCACCATCGTGGCCGCCCTGCTCTTCGCCGCCGGTGTGCCGCGGCGCTTCTTCATCTGGGGCACCTCCTCGTTCGTCGCGCTCGCCGTGCTCATGACGGTGACCAGCTCCAACCGCCTCGGCCGGTTCGACGTGTGGCTCGGCAAGGACACCGACCCGTACGGTGCGGCGCGCCAGCCCCTGCACGGCCGTTACGCCCTTGCCGACGGCGGGTGGTGGGGTGTCGGGCTCGGCGCCTCCCGCGAGAAGTGGTCCTGGCTCCCCGAGGCCCACAACGACTTCATCTTCGCCATCCTCGGCGAGGAGCTCGGTCTGCCGGGCACCCTGGTCATGCTCGGCCTGTTCTGCGCCCTGACCCTGGTCTGCTACCGGATGGTGCTGCGCAGCAAGGACATGTTCGTCCGGATCGCGACCGCCGGCGTCATGGCGTGGATCGTCTGCCAGGCCATCATCAACATCGGCGCCGTCATCGGGCTGCTGCCCGTGATCGGTGTGCCGCTGCCCCTCGTCTCCTACGGTGGTTCCTCGCTCATGACGACCATGTTCGCGCTGGGGATGCTGCTGTCCTTCGCGCGCCAGGAGCCCGGGTGCGCCGAGGCGCTGTCGGCGAAACCGTCGGTGGTCCGGCGCTCGCTCGCCGTCCTCCCGGGGCGGCGGCACCGCTGATGGCTGCTGACACCCCCACGTCGGTCCTGCTGGCCGGTGGCGGGACGGCTGGCCATGTCTCGCCGCTGCTCGCCCTCGCCGACTGCCTGCGACGGCGCAACCCCGACATCACCGTCACCGCCCTCGGCACCGAGACCGGGCTCGAGAGCCAGGCTGGTGCCCGAGCGCGGCTACCCCCTGCTCACCGTGCCCAAGGTCCCGCTGCCGCGCCGTCCCTCGGCCGACCTGCTGCGGCTCCCGACGAGCCTGCGCACCGCCGTGGCCGCGGCCGAGCGGGCCATCGACCAGACCCAGGCCCAGGTCGTCGTCGGTTTCGGTGGCTACGTCTCGACGCCCGCGTACATCGCCGCCCGGCGCCGCGGCATACCGGTCGTCATCCACGAGCAGAACGCCCGTCCCGGCCTCGCCAACCGGCTGGGCGCGCGCATCACCCGCTACGTCGCCACGACGTTCGCGAGCACCTCGCTGCCGCACGCCACCGCGATCGGCATGCCGTTGCGCCGCGAGATCAGTGGGCTCGACCGCGGGGCGTCGCGTATGGAGGGGCTGGCCCACTTCGGGCTCGAGGACCACTGGCCGACCGTCCTGGTCACCGGAGGGTCGCTCGGCGCCCAGCGCCTCAACTCGGCCTTCTCGGCCCGGGCCGGCGCCCTGCGCGCCGCCGGGGTGCAGGTCCTGCACCTCACCGGTGCGGGCAAGGAGTTCGTGCCGGAGGTGGAGGGACCGGGGGCCCCCTACGTCACCGTGCCCTACGCCGACCGGATGGACCTCGCGTATGCCGCCGCCGACCTGGTCGTGGCCCGCGCCGGGGCCAACACCGTCTGCGAGCTCACCGCCGTGGGGTTGCCCGCGGTCTACGTGCCGCTGCCGATCGGCAACGGCGAGCAGCGGTTCAACGCCGCCGACGTCGTCGCGGCCGGCGGCGGGGTCATCGTCGACGACGCCGCCCTGAGCCCCGACTGGATCGACACCACGTTGCTGCCGCTCGTCATCGACCGTGACCGCCTCGACGCGATGGCCGAGGCCTCCGCGGCATCGGGCACCCGCGGCGCCGACGAGGCGCTGGCCGACCTCGTGGTCCGCGCCTGGCACGAGTCGGGCCACGACTCGGGCCACGATTCGCGGGACGAGTCGGGGCGCGGACCCGGCGGTTCGGGGACGACCAGGTGAACGGCTCCAACGAGCGCTTCGACTTCACCGATCCTGTGCCTCCGCTGGAGGAGCTGGGCGCGGTGCACTTCATCGCGATCGGGGGAGCCGGCATGTCCGGTGTCGCCCGGGTGATGCTGGCGCGCGGCTGCACGGTGTCGGGCTCGGACGCCAAGGAGTCACCCGTGCTCGCGGCCCTGCAGGCCGAGGGAGCGACGGTGCACGTCGGCCACGCCGAGTCCCACCTCGACGGCGTCCAGACCGTCGTCATCTCCTCCGCGATCCGCGAGAACAACCTCGAGCTCGCCGAAGCGCGGGCGCGCGGGCTGCTGGTCCTGCACCGCTCACAGGCGCTGGCCAGCACCATGGCCGGGTCGCGCCGCGTCGCCGTCGCGGGTGCGAACGGCAAGACCACGACGACCTCGATGCTCACCGTGGCCCTGCAGCACTGCGGGATCGACCCCTCGTTCGCCGCCGGGGGCGAGCTGGCCAAGCACGGCACCAACGCGCACTGGGGGACCGGTGCCGTGTTCGTCGCGGAGGCCGATGAGAGCGACGGCTCGTTCCTCGTCTACCGCCCCGAGGTCGGTGTCGTGACCAACGTGCAGCCCGACCACCTCGACTTCTACGGCACCTTCGAGCGGGTGCAGGCGGCCTACTCCGCGTTCGCCGCGTCCATCGAGCCCGGGGGCCTCCTGGTGGCCTGCCACGACGACGAGGGCTCACGGTCGCTGGCCCTTGCTGCCCGCGCAGACGGCACGCGGGTCCTGACCTACGGCTGGTCGCCGGACGCCGACGTCGTCCTGCGCGACGAGGTGTCGCGCGGGCTGATGAGCAGGGTGACGGTCACCGGCCCGGACGGGCAGGACCGCGCCCTGCGGATCAACATCCCGGGTCGCCACAACCTGCTCAACGCCGCGGCCGCCTACACCGTCGCCGTCGAAGGCCTGGGCCAGGACCCGATGCGTGTCCTCGACGGGCTGTTCGGCTTCACCGGCACCCGACGTCGTTTCGAGCTCAAGGGATCGGCCGCCGGCGTCACCGTCGTCGACGACTACGCGCACAACCCCGGCAAGGTGGCGGCGGTCGTCACCACGGCGGCCGAGCTCGTCGGCGACCGGGGTCGCCTCGTGGTGGTCTTCCAGCCGCACCTGTACTCGCGCACCCGTGACTTCGCGGCACAGTTCGCCGCAGCGCTCGCACCGGCCGACGTGGTGCTGCTCATGGAGATCTACGGCGCCCGCGAGGATCCCGTGCCCGGGGTGTCCTCGGCCCTGGTCGCCGACGCCCTGCTCGCGCTCGATCCCGGCGCCGAGGTCCGGGTCGTCCCGTCGTGGTCGGCCGTCGCCGACACGGTTGCCGACCTCGCGGCAGCAGGGGACCTCGTCCTCACCGTCGGTGCCGGTGACGTCACCATGATCGGCCCGGAGATCCTGCGGGCCCTGGGTCGCGCATGAGCGGCTCGGGTCCCACGGGACGACCCCGTCCGGCGCGGTCGTCCGTCCGCCCCACCAGCGGTCAGCGACCGGCCCGCGCGTCCCGGTCGGTCGTGCCCACGGGCCTGGCGTCCTCCGCCGCCCGCTTCCAGCGCCGGGCCCAGGACGTCCGGCGCCGACCGGTGCGCCTCCTCGCGTATGCCGCCGCGGTCCTGGTCGTCCTCGGCCTACTCGTGTGGCTGGTCGCCTTCAGCCCCGTCCTCGCGGTCCGGACCGTCGAGGTCGTCGGGGTGCCGCGCTCGGAGGTGGCGCCGATCCGGGCGCTGGCCCGCGTGCCCCTCGGGCAGCCGCTGGCCCGCGTCGACCAGAGCCTCATCGCGGCCCGGGTGGCCGAGCGCGCCACGGTCGCCGATGTCTCGATCGAGCGGTCCTGGCCGGGGACGCTGGTCATCCACGCGAGCCCCCGGGTGCCGTTCCTCGTGGTCAAGAACCCTCAAGGTCAACTAAAGGTTGTGGATGCCGAGGGGGTGGCGTACGCCCAGGTCAGCGCCGCACCGAAGGGGATCCCCATCGTGAACGCGGCGAGCGAGGCGGCGCTGTCCCACGACGCCCTGGCTGCCGCGGTGAGCGTCGTCCGGGTGCTCCCCGCCTCGATGCAGCACCGGGTCGCCAACGTGACCGTGAGCAGTGCCAACCTCGTCACCCTCAAGCTCGGCCGGACCACCGTCGTGTGGGGCGGGGTGAGCCAGCCGGAGCGCAAGCTGGCGATCATGACGGCGCTGCTGAAGTCCTCGCCGAAGCTCATCGACGTGAGCGCCCCGGACACCCCGGTCACCCGCTGAAGGGCCCACCGAGAGCCCGCCGAGGCGCCCGCTGACGGCCCCCTGAAGTCCGGTGAAGGCTCCGTGCGACAGTGGTGCCTGTGGGGCAGATGTGACTGGTGTGACGACGGATCCGGGACCCTGGTCGAGAAACCCGGAAAACGGGTGAATCCGTGCTGCGACACGCGGGCGCGAACTTTGCCTGCCACCCGGTCAGCGCATAGCGTCGGCGACACCGGAAAGTTGACATAAGTTTAACCCTCGACTTGACGTCCAGACATTTACGCATCGCATTCAGGCACGCATTCAGGAGAGGCCCACCGCCGTGGCAGCACCACAGAACTACTTGGCCGTCATCAAGGTCGTCGGCATCGGCGGTGGTGGCGTCAACGCCATCAACCGCATGATCGAGGTCGGCCTCAAGGGCGTCGAGTTCATCGCCATCAACACCGACGCGCAGGCGCTGCTCATGAGCGACGCCGACGTCAAGCTCGACGTCGGCCGTGAGCTGACCCGCGGGCTCGGCGCCGGCGCCGACCCCGAGGTGGGCAAGAAGGCCGCCGAGGACCACGCCGAGGAGATCGAGGAGGTCCTCAAGGGGGCCGACATGGTCTTCGTGACGGCGGGCGAGGGTGGCGGCACCGGCACCGGTGGCGCACCGGTCGTGGCCAAGATCGCCCGTGGCCTGGGTGCCCTGACGATCGGTGTGGTCACCCGCCCCTTCACCTTCGAGGGCCGTCGTCGCGCCAACCAGGCCGAGGCCGGCATCAGCAACCTGCGCGAGGAGGTCGACACCCTCATCGTCATCCCCAACGACCGGCTGCTGTCGATCAGCGACCGCGCGGTCAGCATGCTCGACGCGTTCCGGTCCGCCGACCAGGTCCTCCTCTCCGGCGTCCAGGGCATCACCGACCTCATCACGACGCCCGGTCTGATCAACCTCGACTTCGCCGACGTCAAGTCGGTCATGCAGGGGGCCGGTTCGGCGCTCATGGGCATCGGGTCGTCCCGCGGTGACGACCGGGCCGTCCAGGCCGCGGAGCTCGCCATCTCCAGCCCGCTGCTCGAGGCCAGCATCGACGGCGCCCACGGCGTCCTGCTGTCCATCCAGGGTGGCAGCGACCTCGGCCTGTTCGAGATCAACGAGGCTGCCCGCCTGGTCCAGGAGGCGGCACACCCCGAGGCCAACATCATCTTCGGTGCGGTCATCGACGACGCGCTCGGCGACGAGGTGCGGGTCACGGTCATCGCCGCCGGCTTCGACGGTGGCGCGCCCCTGAAGCGCGACAACGACCGGGCCATCGGCCAGGTGCAGGGCACCTCTCGTCCCGCGCCGCAGTCCGCCCCGGCGCCCGCTCCGGCAGCCCAGCCGACCCAGGCGCCCGCCCCCCAGGCGCAGCCGCAGGCCCAGCCGCACCGTGAGCAGCCGAACCCGATGTTCCAGCCGTCCCAGGCAGCTGTCCCGGCACAGGAGCCGGCGGCGCCGCGGGAGCCGGCCGGCCGGCCGCCGCGCACCGTGACGTTCGACGAGAGCGACGACCTCGACGTGCCGGACTTCTTGAAGTAGCCGTCACCGCAGGAGCAGTGCGCCGTCAGGGGCGCCGGACCGACGTCGGTCCGGCGCCCCTGACGCATGTCCGGCCCTGACGCGATGTCCGGCCCTGACGCGTGTCCGGTCCCGCCACCCGGGTGACGGGCCGGTCCGGGGGAGCGGGCCATAGGGTGGAGCCGTGTTCTTCGCGCGTGGTCGGTCCGGTCCGGTGCAGTGGGGTTTCACCGATCGCGAGGGTGGCCTCAGCACGGGCGACTTCGGTGCGCTCAACCTCGGTGGCCACGTCGGTGACGACCCGGCGGCCGTCGAGGAGAACAGGTCCCGCGTGGCGCAGGCCCTGGGGGTGCAGCGCGACCACCTGCTGTTCCTCCAGCAGTGCCACGGCAACGACGTCCTCGTCGTCGACGCACCTTGGGGCGCCGCAGGCCCCCCGCCCGCCGACGGCGTGGTCACGGCGACCCCGGGTCTGGCGTTGGCAGCCCTTGTCGCCGACTGCACCCCGGTGCTGCTGGCTGATCCGGCTGCCGGCGTGGTGGGCGCAGTGCACTCCGGTCGTCCGGGGATGACGACCCGCATCGTCGAGGTCGCGGTCGACCGGATGCGCGAACTCGGGGCGCGAGAGATCTCCGCCGTGGTCGGTCCGTCGATCTGTGGCCGCTGCTACGAGGTGCCGGCGGCGATGCGCGACGAGGCGTCGGCCGTGGCCCCGGAGGCAGCTGCGGTGTCATGGACCGGGACGCCCGCCATCGACGTCGCCTCCGGCGTCGTGGCCCAGCTGCATGCGAAAGGCGTTGCCGTGCAATGGGTTCCGGGCTGTGCCCGCGAAAGTGCGTCGCTCTACTCCTACCGCAGGGACGGTCGCACGGGCCGGTACGCCGGAGTCGTCGTCCTGGAGAAGTCATGACCGACGACCGCAGGACCGAGCTGGCTGCCAACCTCGAGGCCGTGCGGGAACGCATCGCGCGCGCCTGCGAGGACGCAGGCCGCGACCCGGCCGGTGTCACGCTCATCGCGGTGACCAAGTTCTTCCCCGCGACCGACGTCGACCTGCTGGCCGGGCTGGGTGTCACCGACATCGGTGAGAACCGCGACCAGGAGGCATCGGCCAAGCTCGCCGACGTGGCCGCCCGCGCGGACCTGCAGGTGCACTTCATCGGTCAGCTCCAGTCCAAGAAGGCAGGCTCGGTGGTGGGGTATGCCGACGTGGTGCAGTCGGTGGACCGCCCCAAGCTCGTGACGGCGCTGGGCCGCGCAGCCCAGTCGGCCGGCAAGGTCGTCGACGTGCTGGTGCAGGTCAACCTCGACGAGGCGCCGGACCGAGGCGGGGTGTCGCCCGCCGATGCGCGGGCCCTCGCCGATGCGGTCGCGCACTCAGACTCCCTGCACCTGCGCGGGGTGATGGCGGTGGCGCCGCTGGGCGCCGACCCCGTGCCGGCCTTCGCCCGTCTGCAGGAGGTGGCCGGCGCCATACGGAAGGACCACCCGGGGGCCGACTGGATCTCTGCGGGGATGAGCGGTGACCTCGAGGCGGCCATCGCCCACGGCGCGACACACCTGCGTGTCGGGAGCGCAATCCTCGGAAGTCGCGAGTCACACCGGTAACTTCGGTCGCGAGCACGGACGAGGCCCCGCCTCGGACGGACGAACACACTTTTCTGAACCACACCGGTTCTGAACCACTCGGGTTTGCTGAACCACTGAAGGAGCTCTCAATGGCTGGGGCGCTGCGCAAGACGATGGTCTACCTCGGACTTGCCGAGGACGACGAGCGCTACGACGCTTACGACGAGTACGACTACGACGAGCAGCCGGCCCGCGCCGAGTCGCAGTCGCCGTCGCAGCCCGAGCGGTCGGCTGCTGTCACCCCGCTGCCGCAGCGCACCCCGGTGGCCCGCGTGGTCCGCGACGTGGAGGTCGGTGCCCTCAACCGGATCACCACGATCCACCCGCGCACCTACAACGAGGCCAAGAACATCGGCGAGAGCTTCCGCGACGGCACGCCGGTCATCATGAACCTCTCGGACATGGACGACTCGGACGCCAAGCGCCTCGTCGACTTCGCCGCGGGTCTCGTCTTCGGCCTCCACGGCCAGATCGAGCGGGTGACCTCCAAGGTCTTCCTGCTCTCCCCGGCCCACGTCGAGGTCTCGGCCGAGGAAGGCGCCCCCGCGCCCACCGCGCGCGGCCTGTTCAACCAGAGCTGAGCCGGCCCGTCCTCGCCCAGCCAGCCATGGCAGGGTGATCCCATGCTGCTCGGGTCAAGTGTCTTCGCGGACATCGTCCGCTTCGTGGTGTTCATCTTCTTCGTCGTGCTCATCGGACGTCTCGTCCTGGACTGGGTCCAGGTCTTCGCGCGCGAATGGCGTCCGCGCGGGGTGCTCCTCGTCGTCGCCGAGGCCATCTACTCGATCACCGACCCGCCCCTCAAGGCGCTGCGCCGGGTGGTGCCGCCCCTGCAGCTGGGCAGCATCCGCCTCGATCTGGCCTTCCTCATCCTCTTCTTCGCGACGAGCATCCTCACCTCGATCCTCTAGGCCCTGCCAGACCCGCACGGCCCACTGCGTCCCATCCTGCGCTCGCGAGGCGATCCTCTAGGCTGGCCAACGGCCCAGGCCCTGGGCTGCCAGATCTGCTCTGCTCACGCCTGCCAACAGAGGTGACTACATGACGCTCACGCCCGAGGACGTCCTCAACAAGAACTTCACGCCGACCCAGTTCCGTCGCGGCTACGACGAGCGGGAGGTCGACGACTTCCTCGACGAGGTCGTCGCCGAGATGCGTCGGATCGTCAAGGACTCAGACGACCTGCGCGACCAGCTCAACGAGTGCCGGCAGAGCAAGGGCATGCCCGCCGTGGCCAAGTCCGGCGCAGACAAGGACGCGGCGGCCAAGGAGGCCCAGGCCAAGGCCGACCGCGAGGTCGCCGACCTCGTCGCCGCCCAGGAGTCCAAGGTGCAGGAGGCGCAGAAGGCGGCCGAGGCGCGCATCGCCGAGGCCAACGCCAAGGCGGAAGAGGCCGAGAAGGTCGCGGCCGCCCGGGTCGCCGAAGCCGAGGAGTCGGCCCAGGCCCGCATCGGAGAGGCGCAGCAGCAGGTCGCCAGCCACGCCGGCGACGCCGAGGCCCGCGCGATGGAGGCCGAGCAGCGGATCGCCGAGGCGCAGCGCCAGGTCGACGAGGCCCGAGCCCGCGCCGAGGAGGCCGAGGCGCGCGCCCGACAGGCGCAGGAGCAGAGCGTGGTCACCGCGGCTTCCCCGGCAGAGCAGAGCTCGGCCCCGGTGGCCGCTGCCGCCGTGGGCGGCGGCGCCAGCGCGGCGGCGCTCCTCGAGATGGCCCAGCGTCTGCACGACGAGCACGTCGGCGAGGGTGAGTCGACGCGCGACCGCCTCATCTCCGAGGCGCAGACCCGCCACGACGAGCTCGTGTCGACCGGCCAGGCCCAGCACGACGAGTTCGTGTCCACGGGTCAGGCCAAGCATGACGAGCTCGTCTCCACCGGTCAGGCCCGCCACGACGAGCTCGTCTCCGAGGCCACGTCGCGCCACGAGCAGCTCATCACCGAGGCACGCGAGCGCTCCACCGGGATGGTGCACGAGGCGCAGCAGAAGAAGGCGCAGATCCTCGAGGAGCTCGGCCGCGAGCGGAGCCTGCTGGAGATGAAGATCGACGAGCTGCGCACCTTCGAGCGCGACTACCGCGCCCGCCTCAAGAACTACATCGAGGAGCAGCTCGCCGACCTCGACCAGACCGGCCTCGCGCCCGACAGTGGTTCGGACAGTGGGTCGGAAGGTGGTCCCGACGGCTCCGAAGCCGGTGCGCAGCACGACGAGGCGAACACCGAGTCCACCGACGGGGCGGCCAACGAGTCCGACAACGGCTCCGACCACGACTCGGACCAGGGCTCCGACGGCGAGTCGGGGCACGAGTCGGGCCACCAGGCCTCTGACGACGAGGGCAGGCAGTAGCACCACCCCACGGGCCTGTGCAGCGCCTTCCTGAACAGGGTCTGAGCAGACAACAGGCGCCCACCGCGATCGCGGTGGGCGCCTGTTCGCGTCCCACCAGACTCGCGGCGCATCTAGGGTGTTTTGGCGTTGAGTCGCCGCCCTGCAGCGCTTATCCTCACCGCACCTGTCCGCGCTCCTGGAGCGCCCTGCGACCGAGGGGCCCGGCACACCATGGTTCACAAGGCACACGCCGCGACGAAGTCTGCCGCGGGCAAGGCATCTGCCAGCGTTTCCCCGGCGAAGAAGGCCACTCCCGCAAGGAAGGCTGCGGCCAAGACGACGCCCGCGAAGAAGGCCGTCGCGACGAAGGCTGCACCCGCGACAAAGGCTGCGGCGACCAAGGCCGCGGCGACCAAGGCTGCACCCGCGGCGAAGGCTCCGGCGAAGGCCACGGCGACCAAGGCTGCGCCTGCCACCAAGGCCGCTCCGACCAAGGCTGCGGCGAAGAAGGCTGCACCCGCGGCGAAGGCTCCGGCGAAGAAGGCCGCGGCGACGAAGGCCGCGCCTGCCACCAAGGCCGCTCCGACAAAGGCTGCCGCAACCAAGGCTGCGCCTGCCACCAAGGCCGACGGCGAAGAAGGCCGCGGCGACCAAGGCTGCCCCTGCCACCAAGGCGGCTGCCACCAAGACCGCTCCCGCCACGAAGACCGTCGCCGCCAAGAAGGCGACGGCTGCGTCGCTGCGGGTCCGTGACGACGAGTCGCCGTGGACCGCCAAGGAGCTGCGCGAGGTCCGGGCCGAGATCGAGGGGGACATCGAGCACCTGCGCCACGAGATCACCGTGGCCGAGGCCGACCTCGTGGGTCTGATGCGTGACGCAGGCGACGGTGCGGGCGACGACCAGGCCGACGCCGGCGCCAAGACGTACGAGCGTGAGCAGGAGATCTCGCTGGCCAACAACGCCCGCGACATGCTCGACCAGAACCTCCACGCCCTCGAGCGCCTGGACAACGGGACGTACGGCATCTGTGAGTCCTGCGGCAACCCCATCGGCAAACTTCGCCTTCAGGCCGCTCCTCGTGCGACCCTATGCGTGACATGCAAGACGAAGCAGGAGCGCCGCTGACCGCGGCCGACGAGTCCACCTCCACCCCCGACCCCCGACCAAACCGCAGCGGACTGTTCCGGCTCCTGGCGGTGACGGCCGCCGTGGTCTATGCCGCCGACCAGCTGTCCAAGGTCCTGGTCCTGCAGACCCTGACCCCCGGTGAGCCGGTCAACGTCATCGGCGACCTCATCCGCCTCAACCTGATCCGCAACCCCGGAGCCGCATTCTCCATCGCCAACAGCGCGACCTGGGTGCTCACCCTCATCGCCTTCGGGGTGCTGGTCTTCATCATCCGCACGGCCCGCCGCATCGGCAGCCGCGGCTGGGCCTGGGCCCTGGGTCTGCTGCTCGGTGGATCGGTGGGCAACCTCACCGACCGGATGGTCAGGGAGCCCGGTCCGGGTCGGGGCCACGTGGTCGACTTCATCGACTACTTCGGCCTGTTCATCGGCAACGTCGCCGACATCGCCATCGTCAGCGCGGCCATCCTCATCGGCATCCTCGCCCTGCGGGGCATCGGCGTGGACGGCGTGCGCGCCGGTCGCCACGAGGCCGGTCGCGCGGACCGCGCCTCCACCTCCACGTCAACCTCACCGTCAACCTCCACGTCAACCTCCACGTCCACCTCCGAGGGCGGTTCCCCCGCCGGTCAGGACGACGCCCATGCCTGACGCACGCACCCTCCACGTCCCCGACGGCCTCGAGGGCGAGCGCGTCGACGCCGCCCTCGCCCGCCTGTTCGGCGTCTCGCGGACCAAGGCCGCCGACCTCGCCCAGGCCGGTGACGTCCAGCTCAACCACGCTCCCGCAGGCAAGTCCGACCGCGTCACCGCCGGAGACCTGCTGGAGGTGCTGCTGCCCAGCGCCGAGGACAGCCCGTCCCTCAAGGTGATCGCCGAGCCCGTGCCGGGCATGGGGATCATCCACGACGACGCCGACATCGTCGTGGTCGACAAGCCCGTGGGTGTGGCTGCCCACCCGAGTGTCGGCTGGACGGGGCCGACCGTCGTCGGTGGCCTCGCCGCCGCGGGCTACCGCATCGCCACCAGTGGCGCGAGCGAGCGTCAGGGCATCGTGTCGCGCCTCGACGTCGGCACGAGCGGCCTGATGGTCGTGGCCAAGTCCGAGTACGCCTACAGCGTCCTCAAGCAGGCCTTCCGTAGCCGGACGGTCGACAAGAAGTACCACGCGCTCGTCCAGGGCCTGCCCGACCCCGTCGTGGGCACGATCGACGCCCCCATCGGACGCCACCCCGGGCACGACTACAAGTTCGCGGTGATGGACAAGGGCAAGCCGAGCGTCACCCACTACGAGGTGATCGAGGCGTTCCGGGCCGCGTCGCTGCTCGACATCCACCTCGAGACAGGGCGCACCCACCAGATCCGGGTGCACTTCTCGGCGATGCGACACCCCTGTGCGGGCGACCTGACCTACGGCGCCGACCCGACGCTGGCCGCGCGCCTCGGCCTCGAGCGGCAGTGGCTGCACGCCGTCGGCCTCGGGTTCGAGCACCCGGGCACGGGCAAGCACGTCACCTTCGAGAGCCCCTACCCGGCGGACCTGCAGAGCGCGCTCGACCGCCTCTGAGGAGGCACCGACCGGGGTGGGGTATGGCGCGGACGGGACGCCCACGCGGAACGTGGGACCCGCGCGCCATACCCCATCGGTCGTCGGGGAGCGGCGGCGGGAACCCGTCGCGACACGGTGGGGCGACACGCCGTGGGGCAGTCGGTGGGGCGGCTTAGACTCGTCCCGATGTCCTCCCAGCCCGCCGCCCCAACCGCTCGTCGTGGATCGAAGTCCGACTCCTTCGTCCACCTGCACGTGCACACCGAGTACTCCATGCTCGACGGTGCCGCGCGCATCGGGGACCTGTTCACCCGGGCCGCCGAGATGGGGATGCCGGCCCTGGCCACGACCGACCACGGGTACGTCTTCGGGGCCTACGAGTTCTGGAAGAAGGCCCAGGGCACCGGCGTGAAGCCGATCATCGGCGTGGAGGCCTACGTCACGCCGGGGACCCACCGCACCGACAAGACCCGCGTGAAGTGGGGCGACGAGTCCCAGGCCCGCGACGACGTGTCGGGTTCGGGCGCGTACACCCACATGACGCTGCTGGCCAAGAACAACAACGGCCTGCACAACCTGTTCCGGCTCGACTCGCTCGCCAGCCTCGACCAGGTCTACGCCAAGTGGCCGCGGCTGGACCGCGAGCTGCTCAGCGCGCACGGCCAGGGCATCATCGCGACGACCGGCTGCCCTTCGGGGGAGATCCAGACCCGCCTGCGCCTCGGCCAGTACAAGGAGGCCATGCAGGCGGCCAGCGACTTCCGCGACATCTTCGGCGCCGAGAACTACTTCTGCGAGCTGATGGACCACGGCCTCGACATCGAGCGCCGGGTGCAGAAGGACCTGCTCAGGCTGGCCCGCGAGCTGAAGCTGCCGCTCGTGGCCACCAACGACCTGCACTACTCCAGCCCCGAGGACGCCAAGGCCCACTCGGCCCTGCTCTGCGTGCAGTCCGGCTCGACGATGATGGACCCCAACCGGTTCAAGTTCGACGCCGACGACTTCTACCTCAAGAGCCCCGAGGAGATGCGCCACACCTGGCGCGAGCTCCCCGAGGCCTGCGACAACACGCTCCTGATCGCCGAGATGTGCGACATCTCGTTCACCGAGGGCGAGGGCCGCTACATGCCGCGGTTCCCCTGCCCTCCGGGGGAGAACGAGGAGAGCTGGTTCGTCAAGGAGGTCCAGACGGGCCTGATGGAGCGGTTCCCTGAAGGGGTGCCGGAGTACGCCACGAAGCAGGCGGCCTTCGAGATCGACGTCATCGTCTCCAAGGGCTACGCCGGCTACTTCCTCGTCGTCGCCGACTTCATCAACTGGGCCAAGAAGAACGGCATCCGGGTCGGCCCGGGCCGTGGCTCGGGTGCTGGCTCCATGTGCGCCTACGCCATGAAGATCACCGACCTCGACCCGATCCCGCACGGCCTGATCTTCGAGCGCTTCCTCAACCCCGAGCGCGCGTCGATGCCCGACTTCGACATCGACTTCGACGAGCGCCGACGCGGCGAGGTCATCAAGTACGTCACCGAGAAGTACGGCGCGGACCGCGTCGCGCAGATCGTCACCTACGGCACCATCAAGGCCAAGCAGGCCGTCAAGGACGCCGCCCGCGTGATGGGCCACCCGTTCGTCGTCGGCGAGCAGCTGACCAAGGCGATGCCGCCGGACGTCATGGGCAAGGGCGTGCCGCTCTCGGAGATCTACAACAAGGAGCACAAGCGTTACAACGAGGGCGGCGACTTCCGCGCCCTGGTCCAGTCCGAGCCGCACTTCCAGGAGATCGTCGAGACCGCCAAGGGTCTCGAGGGCCTCAAGCGGCAGTGGGGCGTGCACGCGGCCGGCGTCATCATGAGCAGCGAGCCGCTCATCGACGTCATCCCGATCATGCGGCGCCTGCAGGACGGCCAGGTCATCACCCAGTTCGACTACCCGAGCTGTGAGTCGCTCGGTCTGGTCAAGATGGACTTCCTCGGCCTGCGCAACCTCACGATCCTCGACGACGCCATCGACAACATCAAGGCCAACCGCGACGAGGACATCGACCTCGACGCGCTGTCCAAGGACATGACCGACAAGGCGACGTTCGAGCTGCTCTCGCGCGGCGACACCCTGGGGGTCTTCCAGCTCGACGGCGGCGGCATGCGCACCCTGCTCAAGCTCATGCAGCCGGACAACTTCGAGGACATCTCCGCCGCCCTCGCGCTCTACCGTCCCGGTCCGATGGGCGTGAACGCCCACACCAACTTCGCCCTGCGCAAGAACGGCAAGCAGACGCTGACGCCGCTCGACCCGCAGCTGGAGGGCAAGCTCCAGCAGGAGATGATCGACGCCCTCGGCCCGATCCTCGGCACCACCTACGGCCTGGTGATCTACCAGGAGCAGGTCATGGAGATCGCCCAGAAGCTCGCGGGCTACACCCTCGGGAACGCCGACCTCCTGCGCCGTGCCATGGGCAAGAAGAAGAAGGAGGTGCTCGACGCCGAGTACGTCCCCTTCTCCGAGGGCATGAAGGCCAAGGGGTTCAACGAGGCGTCGATCGCTGCGCTGTGGGGCGTCCTCGTCCCGTTCTCGGACTACGCGTTCAACAAGGCGCACACCGCGGCATACGGGCTGGTCTCCTACTGGACCGGCTACCTCAAGGCCAACTACCCGGCCGAGTACATGGCCGGACTGCTCACCAGCGTCGGCGACGACAAGGACAAGTCCGCGCTCTACCTCGGTGAGTGCCGCCGCATGGGCATCAAGGTGCTGCCCCCGGACGTCAACGACTCGGTCGGCCGGTTCGCCGCCGTCGGCACCGACATCCGGTTCGGCCTGCAGGCCATCCGCAACGTCGGCCACAACGTCGTCGAGGGGATCATCGCCGCCCGCGAGGAGAAGGGACGCTTCACCTCCTTCAAGGACTTCCTGTCCAAGTGCCCGGCGGTGGTCTGCAACAAGCGCACCATCGAGTCCCTGATCAAGGCCGGGGCGTTCGACGGTCTCGCCGAGTCGCGCCAGGGCCTGCTGCGGGTGCACGAGGACTACGTCGACAACTTCGTCGACATCAAGCGCCAGGAGGCCATCGGCCAGGACTCGCTGTTCGGGTCCTTCGGTGGCGACGACGGTGGCTCGGGGGAGTCGGTCGACTTCTCGGTGCTGCCGCCCATCCCGACGGTGGAGTGGGACAAGAAGACGTTGCTGCAGTTCGAGCGCGAGATGCTCGGCCTCTACGTCTCCGACCACCCGCTGTTCGGTATCGAGCACGTGCTCAGCTCGCACGCCGACACCTCGATCTCGAGCCTGATGGGGGAGGACGGCAAGCCCGAGGGCTCCAACGTCACCATCGCCGGCCTGATCACCGGCCTGCAGGTCAAGCGGACCAAGAAGGGCGACCTCTGGGCGATCGTCACCGTCGAGGACCTCGAGGGCGCGATCGAGTGCCTGTTCTTCCCCTCGGCCTACCTCACGGTGCAGCACGCCCTGACCCATGACGCGGTCGTCGTGGTCAAGGGGCGGGTCAACCGGCGCGACGACACCCCGTCGATCTACGCCTCCGACCTCACCCTGCCCGACATCTCCGAGGGCCCGCGAGGACCGGTCGTCGTGACGATGGACACCAACCGCGCCACCGCGGCGAAGGTCGAGGAGCTCAAGTCGGTGCTGTCCTCCCACCCCGGCTCGACCGAGGTCCACGTGCGCCTCAGCCAGCCCGGTCGGTCGGTGCTGATGAAGCTCGAGGACGCCTACCGCGTCAACGCCACCGAGGCGTTGTTCGGCGACCTCAAGGTGATCCTCGGGCCACGCTGCCTGGTCGGCTGACCTGCCCGTAGTGTTCTGCGCGTGAGCACGCCTGCGGTCACCCCGCCGCCACCCACCACCGCCCCGCCGCGCGCCGAGCAGCGCGACACCACCCGTGAGCACCACGGTGACGTCGTCGTCGACCCGTACGAGTGGCTGCGCGACAAGGCCGACCCGGCGGTGGTCGCCCATCTGGAAGCCGAGAACGCGTATGCCGAGTCGGTGACCGCCGGGCTGCAGCCGCTGCGCGACGAGATCTTCGAGGAGATCCGCTCGCGGACGCAGGAGACCGACCTGTCGGTCCCCGTGGCGAGCGGGTCGTGGTGGTACTTCTCACGCAGCTACGAGGGCTCGCAGTACTCCGTGGAGTGTCGTGCACCGCGGGTCGAGGGCGCTGCCCGTCCGGACCCCGAGGTCGGGGCGACCGTCGAGGGGGAGCAGATCCTGCTCGACGGCAACGTCGAGTCCAAGGGCCACGACTTCTTCGCCCTCGGTGCGCTGAGCATCAGCCCGGACCACCGGCTGCTCGCCTATGCCGTCGACACCGAGGGCGACGAGCGGTTCGCCCTGCGCGTCAAGGACCTCGGCTCGGGCGAGGTCATCGACACCGCCGTCCAGGAGGTCGGCTACGGCTGCGTCTTCTCCTACGACGGCCGCCAGCTCTTCTACACGCGCGTCGACGAGACCTGGCGCCCGCACCAGACCTGGCACCGAGAGCAATCGATCGTTCGATTCGTCCGATATG